>CAIWEX010000703.1 GCA_903911795.1 uncultured Schlesneria sp. | reverse complement strand
GTATCGGCCGATTTGGCATTGGTACAGAGACAATGTTCCTCAGGAGGCGTGTTGAGCGAAGATGGCCAAAACCCCTTTATGCCAGATCGTGTCAGTCAGGCCGTTGTCGATCGCTCGACAACGCACCGCAAAGTGTATACAGTATGCATCCGTAATGGTTGATGTGGCAATCTGGATACCCGATTGATGTCCCGAACGATTGAATTCAAGAGCCTGGCCCCGCACGTTTCGCTCGGTGATCTTGTCTACCAACAAATCGTCGAAGCCCTGGTTTCAGGGCAGTATGCGGGGGGAGAGGAGTTGAACGAAGTGATTCTGGCAGCGCAGTTTCACGTCAGCCGAACTCCTGTCCGCGAAGCGTTGCGTCGATTGGCTGCGGAAGGACTGGTCGTTAACCAGCGCAATCGGCAGACGACCGTTGTTGAAATCTCGCCCAGCGAAGTCGTACAGACGTATCAGGTGCGACAGATCCTTGAAGCAGCTGCGGCACGCATGGCGGCAACTCATATTTCCAGCACGCGACTGGCAGAGTTGAAAGGACTTGCCAAAGCAGCCACGCCTCGCAGCGATGCTGATTGGGGAAATGGTGAACGGAAGTTCGACGAAGAACTGCATCGTGCTGTGGCGGAATCGTGTGGGAACGCGAAATTACAGCGAGAGATTCAGCGATACAACAACCTGGTCCGTTTCGTCCGCTCGCGTGTTGCTCGGAGTCCACAGCATCTGGCACATGGTCATACCGAACACCTGCAGATCCTGACGGCACTCGAACACCGCGACCCCACAAAAGCAGAAGCTGCCATGTCGGCACATATCGCTTCGGCATTGCAGGTCGTCCTTGAGGAACTCCCCTTACTGGCCCGGAGACCGTGATGTTTAACATCGGTTCCTTTCGAACTCAAACGTGTGGCGGGCTCAGTCGTCGGTCGTTCCTGCAACTGGCGGGTTCGGTTCCCCTAGCAATGGGAATGGGGAGCACTGCGCTCGCATCCGCCTCGCGCGCGAAGTCAGTGCTGTTTGTATTCCTGTGGGGCGCCCCCAGCCACCTGGACACGTGTGACCCGAAACCGGATGCTCCTGCCGAGTACCGGGGGCCGTTCAGCGTCATTCCAACGCGTATCCCCGGAGTCCATTTCACGGAACTGTTGCCACGCATCGCCAGTCGTAGCGACCGTTTTTCGCTAATTCGCACGCATGCGACAACCGCTCCCGGGCATCCTGATGGTGGTACCGTCGCCTTGACCGGTTTTCCAGAGTTGCCCGTCCCAGTGCAGCCCAATTTCGGATCGATTGTCGCGAAGGCCCGCGGGAACCAAGGAGCTTTGCCGCCGTTCTTCTCGATCACCAGTGGCATGCTGGCCGATGCAGGTCGACGCATTGAGGGGTACGGAGGTGGGACGCTTTCTCAGGCGGTTGATCCCTTTCTTGTCGGGTGCTCGGCAGCGGGTGAGATCAAACTTCCCGCCCTGCAACTACTCGATCAACTGAACCCGCTGCGCATTCAAGACCGACGTCAATTGCTGACACAACTCGACACTGCGACGCGTCAGTTCGAACATGAGCAGCAAGTCGGCTGGACTCGCAATATGAAATCGGGATACGACCTACTGCTCAATCCGGTCGCCCGCAAAGCCTTTGATTTGACGTCTGAGTCCGATAAGACGCGTGCAAGGTATGGGTATACGACGTTTGGACAAAGTAGCCTGTTGGCACTTCGCCTGGTGGAAGCAGGAGTGCCTTACGTTCAGTTGAACTACAGCCGCCATCCCGAAGCAATGAATCCCGGCTTCGAACTCGGCTGGGACACGCACATCTATAATTTTGAGCTGCTGCAGGATCAGCACTGCCCGACACTCGATCGAGCATTTTCGGCGTTATTAGATGACCTCTACGATCGCGGGCTGATCAACGACACGCTGGTCGTGATGATGGGTGAATTCGGTCGGACACCCAAGATCACTCCCAATGCGGCACGTGACCATTGGCCTCCCTGTTATTTCTCGATCTGGGCTGGCGGAGGTGTGCAGCCGGGGCGAGTCATCGGGACCAGCGACAAACTTGGAGAATTACCGCTGGGTGACGTTGTCTCACCGCTGATGGTCGGGACAACGATTGCGCAACTGGCGGGTATCGATACGCAGGCGCGCGCCGAAATGAATGTGCTGAGCGGCGGGAAAGTCATCGATGCGCTGCTGTAACAGCCCACCCCGAAAAACGTCAGACATCAATGTTCATGTCCGCCGTATTCACTGCGAATCGATAACCGCATTCCTCGTGATTTGCAGTTTGATCGTCGTCCCTGTCTCGGCTGCGGAACCAGTGCGACTGACGAGCGACGGCCGACAAAAATCGAGTCCGGTGTTTCGTGATGGGGACAAGGAACTGGTGTACACCGACTTTGCGGACGCGACATTGTTTCAATTGCGTCGACTCGTACTCGCCGATGGAACCAGCGAGCTCCTACACCCAAAGTCGACGTCAGCTGAGTTTGAGCCGACGTGGTCAGCCGACGGCGAAGTCTATGCGCACCTGAAACTTCGTGGTGTCTTGAGCATTGGTATCGTCGTTCGTGATCGGCAGGGAACCGTACTTCATGAGATTGCACCGGGTGGCGGCTTCAACGGTTACCGCAGCCCGGCTCTTTCTCCCGATCATTCGCGTCTGCTTTTCTCCTACGCCGAACGTGGTGCACAGCAGATCTGGTCTTCGCAACTGAATGGCGACGACCGCAAACTGCTGACGGAATCAACCGGCGTCAATAACTGGCCTGCTTATTCCCGTGACGGTCGCCGGATCGTGTTCTCATCGAGTCGTGATAATGATTTCGAAGTCTACTCTATGAACTGCGATGGCAGTGGTATTCGGCGACTGACGAATAGTCCCAGCCAGGATATCCGCCCTCGCTTTTCTCCGGAGGGCAAGCGGATCGTCTTTACCAGCCATCGTGACGGGAATGCCGAGATCTACGTCATGGACGCCGATGGAGCCAACATTCGCCGGATCACAGCGACTCCCGACCGCGACGATTATCCTGAGTGGTTTCCTGACAGCCGTCGCCTTGTCTACGTTGCCGAAATCGGTGGTCGACATGATCTCTACTCCGTGTCCGTAGACCCTTGAAGATGATTTCCGGTCTGGCCGCGCTGAGTGCGAGTCGCACTTCCGTGTCGCGTCGAAACATGGGTTAGACGTAGCAATTTGATGCCCGCGGGACGCCACGCATAAACGGAATACGCTCAGTCATTCACGATTCTGGACCTGAACGGCACCACGTTCGCTCTTATCTGCAGACGCGTACCCATGCCCGATCACGGCTTGTTGCACAAGCCATTACTATTCCGGGCGTTGTGTCAATCGGTTTGCAGTATTGGCGAAATTCATGTTGTCCATTCGCATCATCGTGACGTTGCTCTTTATCAACGCGTGTCGATTCGGCATCGCGGCTGACGAGGGGGTTATGGTCGAGTTGCAAACCGGGCAGCGAATTCGGGCAAATAGAATTTCCACCGATTTCACTCGCCCCGAGAAAGCAGTGCTGGAAGTCAGCAATGAACGAATCAATCTCAAGCGTGTGCTGAACTGGAGCCGCGTGAAGACCGTTTACGCCCCCCCAAATATCGCACTCGATTTGAAAGTCCCAGCCGGCGTGGAAGTCAGGGACTTTGCGGAATCTCCGAAGCCGAACACTCGATCGGACCGTGCATCGACGCCAGACCAGTACGAACCGTCAACGGTCGCGCCGGATGCCAGGTCACTGCAATTTCCTCCCCCGCCACCTGAACCTCTGTTGTCACTTGACCAGAAGTCCGATCCCGAACCAGTGGCGATCAACGGGGGGCCGATGGAACTCGATTTCCTGACATCCTGTTGCGTCCCATGCGTTGCCGTTTGTCCAACTCCGGTGTTGTTTCCCTGGCGTGATCCTGGAGTCGTTGTCGGGATTCGAAATCAGGACGGCACGCCAGTGTCATTTACGGCTAATACTGGAACGATTTCATCAGGTCGAATGGAGGTTGCTGAACCACGTGAATTGCTGGTCACTGCCCGAGCCTTCAATCGAAATGGTCTGGCAGACTGGAACTCGCTTGAGGTTTCATTCCAGGGGCGAACCGCTACGGGGAATCCCTGTCCGGTTCGGGGGTCGCTTAAGTGTTCATTGTGGACGCGCCGCGCCCGCCTGGTGCGTGCCTACGCCGAAACATACTTCGAGGAACCCAGTGATCTGGTTCTGTTAAGTTCCTGGTCTCAGTTTGTTGACTCGGCCGATCTCGATGCCTCGGGAGTTCAAAAGGTGGTGATGGCACTTCCGCCACGTTCTGCCGATCACAATTTGCGAACCAGCCAGTTCGGGGTGCTGGCCGTCGAATTAGACATCCCCGGTCAAGGGCGACTGGCAACAACATCACAACCGATTGCGTTACGACAATTGGACTCCGTCCGGAGCCGATCCGTGGTGGATTACGGCGAATCGATTCTTCCCGGGCAGTCCGTCAGCGAAGGGGGAAGCAACGCGGGTTACTGGCCCGCGCCATTATCGAACCAGCGGCCAGACAGCCGCCGTTTCACCGTCCAGCCGTAAAGTCAGGCATTTGGCACTTCCGCCCGCCTTGAGGAACTCACTCAATTCGGTCGCATGTGGAGCGAATCCCGCGTTTGTCAGTGCCGCTTCCAGTTTGGGGCAGCCCGCGTTGATGACGACGTCTTTACCGACAACCACGGCGTTGCACGCAAATTGCGCCGCTTCTTCTTCATCAACCGTGATCAGTCGGGGAATCTGCGACAACGCGCGTCGAGCATAATCATCGAATGCCGGCGGGTAGTAGATCGCGGTCTGATGATCCAGCGGACAAAAGCAGGTATCGAGATGGTAGAAATGTTCGTCTACCAGTTGTAATGGAATGACCCGACAACCGAGTTCCTGCCCGAGCCATTGCATCGCAGCAGCATCGCTTCGTACAAGATATCCCGCGTACAGAGTGTCACCACAGAACAGGGCATCGCCAGCCCCTTCAAAGTACATTCCAGTTGGCATCGGAACGGTTCGAAACCCTTGCGATTGAAACCAGGCCTCATTGACGGGCGTTTCTCCCTGACGGGCCGCATGCCGGAACGATGACAGGTACGCCACGTCGTGGCAGACGAGGGCGGCGTTCGCGGTAAAGACCAGATCCGGCAATCCACGGACCGGTTCGAGAAGCCGCACGTCAACGTGCAGACTGATAAGCAGATCGTGAAGACTCTTCCATTGCGAGCGTGATCGATCAGGATCACTGGGAATACTGCGACTCATCCACGGATTGATTTCATATTCAATTCCGTAGAAATCGGGGGGACACATCAAAATGGTGGGCTGAGTGGACATATCGAAATTGTAGCCCGGCGGTCGGGTAAGCAGAGCAATTCTTTCACCACAAAGGACACGATGAGCACGAAGATCTCAGAGAACAAAACGGTTGATTAGACGCTCGTAGGTTGATTCCCGCAACCTCGCACCGAGGATTCGGTGACTTCGACGGCGCAGCTGATCAATCGATTGAAAGGTTCGTCGAATGTCACCTTCGTGGCAGTCCCATTACGCCAACAACAACTGATATCCCCGGGACTTCCTTCGCAAAGCCTCCGTTCAACGCCTGCACCCGACGCGGTTGACCCAACCTAGCCTACCGGGGTGACAAGTTCCCAAGAAGTCTTGAGGATGTTGCTTACCTAAGTGCAACCTTCTCGTCGCATTGCGACCCCAGTCGCCCAAGCGGCAAACCGGGGGTACTCTGCTGTACGACGGACATCTTGTCTGGCAACAATACGCGAGGGACAAGATGTGTATCGTACGACAGAATCCTGCCTCACTGGCGGGGTTGCCGAAGAGAACACTTTTGGATGTCTCGAATGCAAAGCGACAAGATTGACTTTCCCAAGACATTGGGTGAGAAATGCGATGCTTGGGCCCTCCGAATGTTAGTCGTGGAGAAGCGTTATGCTAATTGCCTGCTTTTTATGCCTGGCGTGTTGTATGCCTGGTCAAATCGAAGCAAATTCGCCGGTCGTGAAATTATCAACCGCAGGCAAGACTGACAGGGGATCGCTCATTCGTTGTGCCGACGACTCGTACTCACCTACAGATGCGATTGCGTGGTTGAAGTATTGGCAGAAGTCTGAATCGCTTGAATTTCAGCCTGACGAAGCTCTTGCGTTGATTGTAACTGAAAGATTTCCAATAACGATTCGTGGCAATGCGACGGACCTGCTGATCAAGAAGCTTAGCAAGGGACCCGCGGCAGAATCCGATGATGTCGTGCGACGCATTCTATCGACGTCAGGTGACCGGGCAACCTCCGCATATTCTCTTGCAATCGCGTTGAATTGTGGTGAGTGCGGTGGATTCTTATTGCGCAAGTATGTCGAGATCATGCTCGACCACGAGCGTTCCGCAAAAGACACAGTGTTTATCTGCGAACATTCCATCGACACGTTGTTTGTTCTGGACGATACCTCGCTCGAAATGATCGCCAACCAATTGCTGTTCGTCGCGTCCCGAAGAAACGCACAAGTCCATAGTCGCGCCTGCGCACTAAAGGCATTTCAGAAGGTTTGGCTTGCGGACATTGCTGAAAAGGGAAAACTTCGTCCACTGACGAGACGTGAAATGGAACATTACGCCGAGTCGCTGTTCACGAGCGATGATGAAATTGATTTACTGCGGGTAGGTGCATTCTGGGGAATGACCGAAGTTCCCGTCGTAACGAGTGAGGTTGGAAAAGCGGCGATTCGCATTCTTGCTGATGCCAACTCGCATTCCATGGACCTCAGGGAATGTGCGATGCGTGTGCTTCCGAGAGTTCCAAACGAACTGGCCGAAGAGGCGGTTAAGGTTGCAATGAAGGTGGTACGGGATCGCGTTTTAATCAGCGATAGCCAGATCGAAATGGTAAGAGTCGCAGTGAAAACAATTGAAAAACACGCGAAAGATAGAACCATCGCCGATGCAATTGCTGCAGAAGTGGCGAATGATGCTCGCATGATTAAAAGCTACAAGCAACAACACAAGGACTGACTCAAATCCTGCATAGGGCCAACGGATGTTGCCAAGGTCGCTGCGAAACTGCGAAGGGGCAAGACATGAGTGACGACAATATTCTCAGTTTTTCTAATCATCGGCGACCGGACGATGATGATCTGGTCCGCTGTGCCAGGTGCGGTAAGAAAATTCTGGGAACAGTCGTACGGTGTCCCGAATGCGGAGTTCATTTTCAGAGTGAAGCGAGCTTCTTCCAGCACCCTTCTGAAGTACAAAAACCAAGCAAGCCGTTTTGGGGCGTCGTCGTTGCGATTGTTCTGGTCGTCGTGTATCTCCTTTCCATGATCCTTCGGTAATGTCGCCGCCATGCTTTCTCGGTGTTTTGCTTTCTCGCTGCGTTACGTAGAATGCCCGCAACGATTCAAACGTCTTTTTGCTGGACGCTGGCTGCCGAGGAACCACG
>CAIWEX010000702.1 GCA_903911795.1 uncultured Schlesneria sp. | reverse complement strand
GTTGTCCTTGGGAATACCATACTTCAAGGCACCTTCCTGCTTGTCGACATCGATCCGCAGAACTTTGCCGAGCAAGGTTTGCAGGTTTTGAGCGTTCCCGTGCGGGTCATTTCCGGCACCGCCATCACCAATCGTGATGTACAGGAATCCGTCGGGACCGAAGCAGATCGTGCCCCCCTTATGATTCCAGTACGGATGAGGAACTCGCAGCAGTTCCACTTCGCTGTTCGGATCTGCCTTGTTCGGATCATCCTTTGAAACCGTAAACCGTGACACGACCGTCGTGTGCGGTTGGCTGGTCGTCGTGTAGAACACGAAGAACTGGCCATTCGTTTTGTACTTGGGATGAAACGCCATCCCCAGGAAACCTTCTTCGTTTTCCTTGTCGATGTAAACGACTTTCTTCGACATATCAAGGAAAATCTTGGTTTCAGCGGCACCGGGAGCGAAGACGTGGATGATCCCCTGCTGCTGCGGCACGAAGATGCGGCCGGTACCGTCACCGGCATGGGTCAACAGGATGGGCCGCAGTGGAAACGCGACCCCGTTTTGATCGGGTTCCCAACCGGTCCATTTCAGGTTTTCGAACGCCAGGACGGGTTCCAGATTCAATGGAGACTCGTCCACCTGAGCGGAAACAATCTGACAGCTCAGCGAGCAAATCATGGTCAATGCGAAAAACGTGCGGATCACGATGCGGTTGTTCCTGTTCATGAGGGGATTGAGTACGTTCAATTCAAGTGAATTCATTTCAACTGAGTTCTGTACGAACGGTTTCGAGCAGCTTTTTCGTCAGGGTAATCCCTTCCGCTTCCGAGTGCTTGTTTCCTTCGTATTCGACACCGATCCAGCCACGGTAACCGTACGACAGAACGATGGGGAGCATCCGGCGATAATCCGTCTTGGTTTCGTTCCCGGCGTCGTCGAATTCGTGGGACTTGGCGCTGACACCCTTCGCGAACGGCATCAACTCTTCCGTACCCTTGTAGCGGTCATACCAGATCTTGCCATCGACGCGGAAGTTGCCGAAATCAGGGAGCGTGCCGCAACCGGGGTGCTGGACCGTGTGAATCACAGACGACAGCCATGTGCCGTTGGATGACAGGCCACCATGGTTTTCGACGATCACGCCAATCTTGTGCTGAGCACCGAATTCGGTCAGTTTCCGCAGTCCGTCTGCGGCGAGTTTCATCTGTTCCCAATAGGTTCCACTCGATTGCGCATTCACGCGGATCGAATGGCAACCCAGGAATTTGGCCGCTTCGACCCACTTGAAATGGTTTTCGACAGCCGTCTGACGCTTTGCGGCATCGGGATCACCCAAGGCACCTTCGCCATCACACATGATCAGGACGCTGGTGACCCCATTGTCGTCAGCCCGCTTCTTCAACTCGCCCAGATACGCCTCGTCCTTGGCCTTATCCTTGAAGAACTGGTTGACGTACTCGATCCCTTCGATCCCGAATTCCTTCTTGGCCATGACGGCAAAGTCGAGGGGATCAGCCTTGTCCTTGAAGAAGCGGCGATGCAGTGACCACTGGGCCAGAGAGATCTTGAACAGAGACGACTTGGGTGCGTCGGCGGCCAGAACGTTACCAATCGAACCCGTCCCAACGGCAGCGAACAGGCCGGCCGATGCAGACAGGAAATGACGACGAGACACAGGATGCGACATCAAACGATCCTCAACGTAAATGAAAAGGTTCAATCAACGAATTTGCAAATTCTATTCGCTCGAACCGAGGAATGCGAATCGACCGATGACCGGAGTTTAACGGCGCGTGTTTGGCGCGAGACTCGACGTGTTCGGCGCGGGTCTCCTGACCCCGCCGAAACGCCCGACCGCAAGGTCTCCTCTTTTGCTGCAGCCAGTCCAGTGAAAACAGTTGATTGAAGACCATTGGCAGAACGATGAGGGGCAGAACGATGAAGACTTGGGATTGGGTTTCTTCAATCGCGCCGTGCCCTTCAAGATCTTCGCTCTGAACCCGCGGACACGCACGAACCCACATCACCCTTTCGGGACGGCGGTATGTGGCGATGGGAGGTATTTCTCGGTTGAAGGTTTAGGATCGATGATCGCATCCGCTTCAGGCAGACCGACCGCTTGACGCTTCGCCGCGTCCCAGATGATTGGTTTCTGCATCCGGAGTGCCAGGACACCCAGCATTCCCACTTCGGTAATTCGAGCACCGATTTCAAATGGCGAATAAGTTTTTGTATCGCCTGCACAGGCGAGGACCCATTCAAACATGTGTGAGTTGTTAACCTGACTCCACCGTGGACGTTGACCTTGTGCTGTTTTTTTAGGGTCCCACTTCAGTACTTCTGTATCGATTCGTGGTTGTGTCCTCGCCAGCTTTGCGACTTCGGGATGATCTGCGCCGCGGAAGTCTTTTGCATCCTTCAAACGAACATTGCAGTCCGTATTCCACAGTCCCGCTGAAAGAGTCCCTTCAGTACCGACAATCAGACATCCGGTCGAACCAACTGGGCCTTTTGTCACGTCGTCAGGTGGCAGATTGTTATCCCCGGAGTAGAAATAGAGAGTGACAGGCCCCCGTTTTCCCTTGGCCGCGAATTCGAACTTGATGGTACATTTTGTCGCATAGGACTCGTGTCCGAGATCATTGCCTGTGGCTTCGATCCGCGTGGGAGCGTCGAGTTCCAGAGATCGATACGCCAGTTGAAAACCGTGACAACAGAAGTCGGCAATCGATCCACCGCCGAAATCGTACCAGCCGCGCCATTTCCCCGGATGATAGATTCCATCGCAGTATGGGCGGTTCGGTGCCGCCCCCAGCCAGAAGTTCCAGTCGAGTCCTTCAGGAACGGCGTCTGATTTCGCAGGTCGATCAACTCCATTCGGCCAGCCGTGTGCCGGGTGCCAGACATGGACTTCCGTAACCTGCCCCAGCAGGCCTGATTGAATGACCTCAAAACTTCGACGGAATCCTTCGGTGGAACAGCCTTGATTGCCGGTTTGCGTTGCCAGCTTTGGATGGCTGGTCGCGAGTTTTTCGAGGGCCCGGCATTCGGCAACGGAATGGGCCAGGGGCTTTTCGCAATAAACGTGCTTTCCACTTTCCAGGGCGGCCTGGCAAATCGGGACGTGCCAATGATCCGGAGTCGCGATGATCACGGCATCGACCCCTTTTTCCTTGTCAAGTAGCTCCCGATAGTCGTGGTAGGTTCTGGCTCCTGACATTCCCTTGGCCTGCAGGGCGCTGTCCCGTTGTCGTTTATCGACATCACAGATAGCGACGATCTGCTGATCGATCTTGCCGAGTTCTGGCATCAGATATCCACGCATCTGACCTCCCATGCCAATGCACGCAAACGAAATACGCTCGTTGGCAGAGGGGGCACCGAAACCTCGCGACGGCAGGATGGTCGGTAAACCGATTCCAATGGCTGCAGCAGATTGGATAAATCGACGACGGGAGAATTCGTTGGCCATGGTGTCAATTTCTCAGTGAGGTACAACAGGACTGGCACGGTCGGAAACGCACAGTAGCAAAACGGCGGATTCGTCGTTCGGAGTTTCCGTCGCGTTCAACTCAGCTTCGCAACAGGTTACAGTTCACCGGGAATCGGGGCAATCACATGCATTGTTCGGCGCGGGTCAGAGCGTCTCCAGGACCCAACGAAACGCCGACCGCAGGTCCCAGATTCGATCTCCTGCAAGACAACTCCCAAAGTGCCAGACTGCGTCAGAAATCCGTTCTCCACAATTTTCTCACGCGTTCCGCGTCCGAGGCATCTCATTTCCTTGACCGAGGCGGTTTTCGGGCTATGTATGAAGAGTGGGAAAATCGGGCCGTACGATTGAAGATTGAGGATTTTGCGAAAATGGCCGAACGCCGTGGAATTGCTGACCGCCGCACCAGTGATCGTCGACGATCACTTCGCTCGCCGATTGACTGTCAAATCCGCCTGCTCAGTGCCGCAACGCCGTCACGAATTCTGTCTGGTAGTCTGCTGGATGCCTCCAGTTCAGGATTGCGTCTGATACTTGCTCATTCGATCGAAGTCGGCGAAAAGTTGCTGATTGAAGCTCGTCGGGGCGCTCGCGTAGTCTGCAACATTACCGTGCAGGTTGTCTGGATCGAATCCGAATCCCCGAACGAATTCCGAGTCGGCTGCGAATTGTTGACCGATCTGTCTCCACGGCAATTGAGCCAACTCAAGTCGGTCGCGACAGAATCCGTCGTCCGAACGTAACGTGCGTCAAACGGTTCTCCGATTCCCGACAACTTCAGGCAGACTCAAATACGAAAACATCGTTAGAGTGAAATCGTATCGGGACTTACCTCGCGCGGGCTGTACAAATCGCCATTGCTGTCGCAAATCAGGATGTCAATTTCAGGCGGAATTGTATGAACGATCTGACAAAACAGCACCTCGCTTCTGCACTCCACTGAATATCCGAATACATACCCACGCTCGCGGGCCTCAACTGGGTTCTCCTGAACATCAAAGTGCATCGAGTACTGGTCCCTGTTGAGAAACATGAACCTGAATTCATTTTTTGGATTGAGGCATATGCTATCGTTCTCCAGCTCAGCATACGGGAGACCGATCGTCTTGAAGTGCAATGCGAGACAAGGATACAATGTCTCGGTCTTGCTAACGATTATTGCACCCATCATCGTTACAAGCCCTTTGATAATGCGACTTCGCAGGCTCGCGAGGGGACTGGACAAAAAAGCACGGACGAAGGCGTCCGTGCTACTTGATTTCCTTAGTCGAAATTACTGTTTCCAGGGACCGACGAGTTCTACGAGATTTCCATCTGGATCTCGGAGGTTTGCCAAGGCGAGGCCCGCTGGGAAACCTTCTGGCAGCGGTACCGGGCACTTCGCAATTGGCTTGGCACCCGCTTTTGCTGCTCGGGCAAGTGAGGCATTCACGTCTTTCACGGCAATCGTCAGGTAACGGAATCCGTAGGACGAATGGATGAATGTGTTGTCGACTCGTGCGCCTGGCGCGGTCTTGAATTGCATCAGCTTCAGCTTTGTCGCCTTCTCGCCCTTGCCCAGCACCAGAACGTGTACGTCGAGCAGAAGATTGTTGGCAAGACCTGTATCCAGAGCGAATTGACCGGGGACCTTGAAGCCTTCGACTTCTTCAAAACCGATGACGTCCTTGTAGAACTTGACCGACTTCTCAAGGTCACTGACGACCATCCCCAGGTCAATGACTTCCGAAGCAAAGGCCGATTCCGGGGCGGTCTGCTGGTTCGCAGAGACTCCCAGTGAAAAGGCTAACGCGCCAACCAGGCCAACGATCGCCAGCAGGGACAACTTCTTCATCGAGTTTCTTTCTTAATCGAGGTGACATACATCAGAGCGAACAGTGTATCCGTTACATATCAGGCGGATTCAGAGCGACGTCGTATCGCAACGGTTCCATCGAAAACGACGCTCGTCCCTGTGACAGGCTGCGGACGTCATTGCTGTAGCCAAACATTTTTGAAAGTGCCACTTCAGCGGTCAGCGCGACCAGGTTTCCACGCAGTTCGGTATTCACGATGATCGCTCGACGCGAATTGAGATCTGCGGAGACGTTGCCGACGAAGTCCTCGGGAGTCACTACTTCCAGCTTCATGATCGGTTCCAGCAGGACGGCACCGCCATCATGCAGGGCACGGCGGATGGCGTCAGCCGATGCCGCACGAATGGCGACTTCTGTCGTTTCCCCTTCGTGGTATTCGACATCCTTCACGGTCACTTTCAGATTGATCAGCGGGTATCCCACGACACCTCCGCCTTTCAATTCGTCTCGCAGGGCGTTGACCAGCAGTTCCTGAAGTTCGATCGGCATCGCGTTTGGTTTGAGCTTGTTCTCAACATTCAATGCCGTATCGTTCTGGACAGGTTCCACGACGACGGTAATGGCCGCGAATTGACGACTCCCCTGTGTCTGTCGATCAAAACGGCCTTCCGTTTCAATCTTGCCGGGGACCGTTTCGCGATACGTCACGCGCGGTTTGTGGGTACGGAATTTCATATGGAAATCCCGCTCCATCCGCTTGCTGATGATTTCCAGATGCAGTTCGCCCATGCCGCTAATGATCGTCTGGCCGGTCTCTTCGCTGATCTTGGCGGTAAACGTCGGATCCTGCTTCATCATCAGTCGCAGCGTATTTTCCAGCTTCTTGCGATCGGCGCTGCTATCGGGTTCGATCGCCATCGAGATCACTGATTCGGGGAAATCGATCGATTCCAGCAAAATCGGATTCTGTTGATCGCAGAGCGTATCACCGGTCACAGACTCCTTGGGTCCGACGATCCCGACGATATCACCGCAGACAGCCTCGTCGAGTGCTTCTCGCGAGTCGGCCTGGACTCGCCAGATCTGACTGATCAGTTCCTTCGCACCGGTTCGCGGGTTGAGCATGCGCGAACGACTCTTCAGAGTCCCCGAATAAATCCGGACGAAATAGAGTTCCGCATGTTCATCGGCGTGAATTTTGAAGACCAGTCCGCAGAATGGTTCTTTCTCGGACGGCTTGCGGACTTCAGGTTTGTCGGCCTTCTTGGGATTCGGGTTGCGACCTTCCACAGGCGGGACGTCGTTTGGGCTGGGAAGATAGCGTACGACCGCATCGAGCACCGGTTGAACGCCGATATAGTCAAGTGACGAACCGCAGAATACGGGTTGCAACTGATACGAAACGACGGCCTTGCGCAACACTCGAATGATCTGATCGGCGGGCAGGTCACCCGTCGCATCGTAAATCGCAAAGGCTTCGTCATCAGTGAGAGCGATCGCGTCGATCAGGCGGGAACGCCATTCTTCGGCGCGAAGCTGCTCGTCCTCAGGGATCGGCTGGACATCAATTTTCGTCCCTTGGGCTTCGCGGTCGAAATAGAGGGCTTTCATTTCGATCAGGTCGATGATCCCGCGGAAGCCGCCCGGATTGGTAACCGGGCCTTCACCGATCGGCAACTGGACGGCGACCGGATTGGCTCGCAAACGCTCGGAAATTTGATTGAAAACCCGTTCAAAGCCCGCACCAATGCGATCCATCTTGTTGATGAAGCAGACTCGGGGAACGTGATACTTGTCCGCCTGACGCCAGACCGTTTCACTTTGTGCTTCCACCCCTTCGACGGCACTGAAGACCACGACGCCACCGTCGAGAACTCGCAGGCTTCGTTCTACTTCGGCTGTGAAGTCGACGTGGCCCGGGGTGTCGATAATGTTGACCGTGTGGCCATCCCATTTGCACGAGATGGCTGCCGAATAAATCGTGATTCCGCGTTTGGCTTCTTCGGGATCGAAATCGGTGACGGTTGTGCCATCATCGACGTCACCCATCCGATGCGTTTCCCCGGCATAAAACAGGATTCGCTCAGTCGTCGTAGTCTTACCGGCATCAATGTGAGCGATGATGCCGATGTTGCGGATCTTTTGTATGTCGGTGGCCATGGAACGGTACTTATCGGAAGGTGAATGTGATGTCGGGCCGAGGTGTCTGGTTCAGAGTGTCGGATCGTCAGCCATGAGGAATCGATTTTGGTCGCACTCGCAGCCGTGTGCGACCAAACGGAGCCCGTGGACTACTTCACGGCGTAGCGGCCGACCTTGTTAATCCGTCCGTGAATGTCGTTCAGAATCCAGTGGAACGCGACCAGGTGGACAGATTCGACCATTCCCATGTCGTCCAGCGGGACGTGAAGATTCTTCTTCCCCATCGGCTTGAGCTTGCCGCCTGAGTAACCGGTGATGCCCCACGTTACCAGATTGTGACGATTGGCCCATTCGACAGCGTTGAGAATATTCGGGCTGTTGCCACTGCCACTGATGGCGATCAGGACATCGCCAGGCGACGCAAAGTTCTTGAGCTGTTCGACGAAGACGCGATCGAAACCTTCGTCATTTCCCCAGGCCAGGATGTACGGGGTATTGTCGGTCAAACTGAGGACCTTCAGACGCTTCACTGAATCATTCGTGAAGTCTTTGCGGTCGAGCGTGCTCTTGCCGAGATCCTCGCAGAAGTGGGAACAATTCGAACCGCTGCCGCCGTTGCCGATCAGAAATACGAAGCGACCTTGTTCGTAGGCGGAGTAAATATCATCGGCGAGTCCTTCTAACTGAGACACATCCAGGGTGTCGAAGACTTCGGCGCAACGCTTCAGGTATTGGGCGGGGTTCAGTTGCGTTCCAAGCATGTCTGTTGTTCTTTCAAAAAGTGAACTACAGACACCAGGGGCGAGAATTCAGAGCCGCGATAACCGAAAAGGTTCGATCGATTTCGGAATCTGTTCGCGTTGTTGCGAATTCCCGGTGTGGTGTCTGTCGAGGAAACTAACGGGCCGACTTGGCCGCAATGACGATATCCAATTCTTCTTTCAGGCGTGGCAGAATCGCGTCATAGGGGAATGCCCCCAGTTCCGCAGGCCCTTTCTTCAAGTTGACGAAGTTGGGACCACACCACAATCCGAGATCCGCATCATCGGTTTCGCCTGGACCATTCACGCGACAGCCCATGACGGCGATCGTGACTGCATGATCTTTGGCGTACGATGTCATTTCCTTGACCTGCTGTGCCAGTTCAATAAATGCTTCGTTTTCGACGCGTGAGCAACTGGGGCAACTGATGATATTCAGTGTTTGCAGGCCATAGTCGACGAACGAACGAACACGCCCCGCCGCGATGTCTTCCAGAATCTTTCGTCCCGCTTCGATTTCTTCCGGCTTGCGGGAGTTGGGGACTGTCAGTGAAACGCGGATCGTGTCGCCGATCCCCTGGCTGATCAGTTGTTCAAATGCGATTCGAGTCTTGATGATTCCGTCGGGTGGCATCCCCGCTTCAGTGACCCCCAGATGAAGCGGAACATCGGGTCGCTTTTCGGCGAAACGACGATTTCCTTCGATCACCTTCTGAGGGTCAGAATCCTTCATCGAAACGCAGTAACGGCTGAAGCCGAGCGAATCCAGAAAATCGCAATGTTCCCAAGCGCTTTCGAGCATTGGGGTGATGGAGTCCGCCGCGTCGTATTTTTCCTTTTTCGCGGGGTCGACCGAACCGCAATTGACACCAACACGCATGGCACAGTCATTGTCAGCGGCGATCCTGGCGAGGTATTGCACCTTTTCCTGCCACGGCTTTTCACGCTCATGGTGGTACAAGTGGCCGGGGTTGTACCGGATTTTGTCGACAAACGGGGCAACGACTTCTGCCAGGCGGTAATTTTCCTGCAGGTCGACGGCCAGATTGGCTTTGGTCTGTCGACGGATTTCAGCGAGGGCTGCAGCATCTTTCGTGCTGTCGACCGCAACGCGAATGACGTCGGCCCCCGCCTTGTAGAGAGCCTCGATCTGACCGACGGTCGCATCAATATCCTGCGTATGGGTCGCCGTCATGCTCTGCACCGCGATCGGGTGCCCGGCACCAATCGTCGAGGTTCCAATTTTTACCGCACGAGTCGGATTTCGCCGAAGTTCCACTATTGCCTCCGTGTAGTCGCCATCACAGCACCGGGTCCGTCCGGATTATAGAAAGCCAAACCAGCTTCGAAGCGGACGAGCGGCATTGTCGATGGAATTGGTCGTTTTCGCAAGCCGCCCGAGATCAGGGATTCATCACCACTGACCATTGCGATCGCGATCACAGCAAGAACGAGCACCCAGACAATTCCCAGGACGTGCCAGAACCATGTGCAGATCGTCACTCCCCAGTAGTATTCATGGTCATACCGATCCGCAAATGCCTGAACAGTAATGAAGACAAGGAACATCAGGGCGATGACAAAGTGCATGGCGTGAAGTGCCGCCAGGACCGCTACGAACGCTTTTGCTCCAATGGCAACCTGCGAAGCCGGCGTCTGTCGCACCAGAGCGGCCAGTGCGTAGGACTGAGTCGAAACAAAAAGCGTCCCCGCGCCAATGCTGATCAGCAGGCTTCTGCGAAATGGAATCTGGCGCTCCCGCCGGACAAACGCACATGCTCGCGACATCGAAATACTACCGACAGCGAGCAGCACGGTACTGATCAGGAATGCCGGGGGAAAGACTGGTGTTTGCGATGTTGTGCCCACGGGGAACAACCGCAGCAGGAGCGTTCCCAATGCTCCCGCGACAAGGAACAACAGCCCCGAAACAAACGCAAATCGCAGGGCAAATTCGCTTCGTTTCGGCAAGATGCACCGTCCTTGGAACTCACTGCCCTTGGAATTCACTTCCCTTAAATGCGAGCTTTACCCCGCCATCGATTCGACAAGAATCTGGCCTGCAGCCGGGTGACCGAGCGAAATCGGCTTACCATCGAATTCAGTCGTGACAATCCCTGCTTCAGGGCTGTTGTGTCGAACGATTCCTTCCTTTTGCAGAGTAACCCCGGCGTCGCTCAGAAATCGCAGGAATTCTCCCCCTTGATCGACCACGCGGACAATTCTGATCCGCGTTCCGGCAACGATACTGGAAAGGGGAACTGCGCGATCACCCTTCACTCGCATTTCACCTTCGGCGCTGGGGATCGGGTCGCCGTGAGGGTCTGTGCTGGGATGGTGCAGGTATTCGTCGATGCGATCGATCAGTCGGTCACTAACCGCGTGCTCCATATGCTCCGCTTCTTCATGAACTTGATCCCAGCTCAAATCGAGTGTCTTGGCAAGAAACAGCTCAATGAGTCTGTGTCGACGAAGCATTCGCATCGCGACCGCACGTCCATCGGTTGTCAGCCGCACCCCTTCGTAGGGACGATATTCCGCATGGCCTGCTTCGGCCAAAGTCTTCATCATGCTGGTGACGGTGCCGGGTGAAACCGACATCGAGGCCGCCAATTGACCGGTGGTGACCCAGTCGACATTCGTGCGAAGTGTCGTCTGAAGCACTGCTTTCAAGTAGTTTTCGACCGTCAGAGTGGTCATGAGCGTCGCAAGATCCTGGCTGCGGAATGTGAATCAAGTGGGCAAATTCGCGAACAGATTTCCAATCCATTCTTACGAACTCAAAGCCACTCGCCAACCGCCAGTCGTCTGATTGTCGATTCAAACGAAAATTCCGTGCGGCGAAGTGCCTAATTCACCGCGCTTCGGATTCCAGCCCGTAGTCACTGATCTTCTTGTGCAGCGTGTTGCGATTGATCCCAAGTCGTGTAGCAGCCTTGGTCTGAGTTCCCTGGCAGGTCTTCAGGACTTGCAGGATGAGTTCTCGCTCGACTAGGGAAACTACACGTTCGTGAACATCGAGCGATTCTTCACCCGCTTCCAGCAAACCCAAGGTGACAAGTTCACTGCAAAGCGTTTTCAAGCCGCCAGACCGCGATCGGCTGAGACGGATCGGGGCCAGACCACGAACGTGGGGAGGAAAGAGAGACAGGCTCATCGTGTCGCCTGTGCTCAAGACGGTTGCACGTTCGACGTAATTTTGAAGTTCGCGAACATTACCAGGCCACGCATAAGTTCGCAGCATGCCAATCACATCCTCGCCCAGTTTCGGGCTGGGGCGATTGTTCGCCAAGGCATATTTCTTGGCGAAAAACTGCACGAGAGGCCCGATATCTTCTGGTCGCTCGCGCAGTGGCGGTAGGTAAATCGGAACCACGTTTAACCGGTAATACAAGTCCTCGCGGAACCGCCCGGC
>CAIWEX010000701.1 GCA_903911795.1 uncultured Schlesneria sp. | reverse complement strand
TGACATCCAAAGCGGCGACCGCGATTCGTTTGGACTTGAGCGCCGCCAGCAAGGCATCGTGATCGACAACGCCACCGCGGGCGACGTTGATCAGGATACCGGTCGGTTTCATCAACCCCAGTTCCCGTTGGCCGATCAAATTAGTCGTCTCGGCGGTCAATGGACAATTCAGTGTGACAAATTCACTTTCGGCCAGAAGATCGTCGAGCGATGCATAGGTCACTCCCAGTTCCCGTTCCGCCGCTTCGTCACGGCGCCGGTTGTGGTAAAGGATTTTCATATCAAACGCCCGGGCTCGTCTGGCGACCTGCTGGCCGATCCGGCCCAACCCCACAATCCCCAGTGTGCTCCCTGAGACTTCGTAACCGATCATGAATGAAGGATCGTAGTGAACGAATGCTGGTGAGCGAGCGAATTTATCTCCAGCGACAACATTGCGACCCGCAGCGAGCATCAGTGCCATCGTCATGTCGGCTGTGGCAGCATCAAGACATCCAGGAGTATTGCCGACCAGGATTCCGCGCGATTTCGCTGCTGCACAATCAATATGATCAACACCAACGCCGTGGTTGCTGACGATTTTTAAATTGGGGCTTCGATCCATCAGCGGCCCGTCGACACGCGGATGACCGTAGGTGATGAATGCCACCGCGCGTTCAAGGGCCGGCGAAGCGGGGCTGTCGTCCCATTCGAGGATTTCAATATCGGGTCCCAGCAGTTCCAGCAGACTGGCAGGCAGGCCATCGGCCATAACAGGCGTTCGCGTCATCGTCATGACATTCTCGATTTTCAAGTGAAGGCTTCTTTTCCCGAAGATCGCATTCTAGCGGAGTCTTCAGAGATGTGTCAGTCATCGCGAACGCCTGCAGGTACGAATGACCGGAGTCCCTTCTCCGTGATTTAAGGCTTTACTGGTCCGATGACCTGGAATTCCTGAAATGCCGTGTTTTCTCCTCCGGCCGTTCCCGTGGCCGGGGCAGTGGCCCAGATCAACCATCGGAATGATCCGAGTGGCTGGTTTTGGGACTGGCGTATACTCGTTGCTGCAGACTGAGATTCATCGAATTCTGGCATATCGATTTCACAAACTGGGACAAATGACCTCACGTCAGTCACATTCCAGCCGGGATCGCCTGAAGAATTGCTTCCATAGAGTAGAAATCGCTGTCGACCTCGGTTTTCGTTTTGATTGAACGAAAATGTATTGACCTGGCTCACCTCTTTCACTTCGCCTAGGTCGAGTTTGTACATACCGTTTTGTATCCCGTTCCCAAACACCGGGCCATAGTTGCGTGCCAGCTTACCATCAGTCAGCACGCTGACAGGATCGTTCATTGTCCCAGGGGAAGTTCCGCTGATGCGTCCTTTCAGTACGGATGTTGCGGAGGCCAGCGGAATCGCTTTGAAATCCGATGATCCTGAACGTTCCGTCACATAATAGGCGTAATCCTGCAGTTCGACTGATACCGGTTGCTGCTTGCGAATGACAGTCACTTTCAAGGGAGCTCCGGCTGAAACATTGATGAGGTCCCGCAAACTGGCGAGATCTTTCACGGGCTTGCCATTGCAACCAACAACGACGTCTTCATTCATGAAACCGGCCTTTGCAGCAGCACTGTTGGCGTGCAATTGAAACAGCAGTACGCCACTCTCGCTCGGCAATCCGTAGGCGGATCGGTCACCCAACCCTGAAATATCGCGAGCCTGTGCCTGCCAGATGTAATGCGTCCGTTTCGCGAGAGGCGTGTCGGATCCAGATTTCGGGCCATTCAAACTTGGGATCTCGGGTGTGCGAGCCAATGCCTTCAACTTTGGTCGTTGCACTCCGAACTGGTCCATCGGGAAATTCACGAACCCCAGTCCGAGTGCCGGAGATGTTTCGCGGACTCGGAAATCGCCTTGCTGCGGATCAACGAACAACGCATCGGCTTCGATCGAGTGTGCGTCCCGCCTGGACTGGGCAGCCAGTTTTGCTGCGGGGCGCGAAGCAATACCGGTGACATGGACCAGATTAAAATCCATTTCACTCCCCCAGGCCGTGGATGGCATTCCTCCTGCTGGAAGATAGTGATCGGTCACCATAATGTTACGACGCACCACATCCTGGCTGTGCTTGTACCACACATGAGGATGAAAGCCGTTGTTGATAAAAATGTTATTCTCGACCCTCCGGTAGAATCCTTCACGCAGTTTCATTCCTCCTGCCAGACACAGATTGTTGGTCAGGTGATAGTTGGTAGATCCGTCGTCGAGATCGACATCCCAGCCATGATCACATCGCCAGCGATTGTTACGGATGACAACAGTCTTGTTCGCATCCAGC
>CAIWEX010000700.1 GCA_903911795.1 uncultured Schlesneria sp. | reverse complement strand
CGTTGGAGTAACGACGACATGGCGGTCGAATTTGACCAAGGTGAAAATCATTGGTCTTGCACCCAAGACCTTCGGTCGTGGGTTACGGCGGGGTCAGGAGACGTCCCTGTCGAAACGGCCGACCGAAGTTCTCCTCGTTTCTTCACCTGGCTAGGGATCGAGAACAAACCGCCGAACAATCCGGGGCTTCGCGGATTTTACCGGCAACGCCCGCCTTATGCAGCCTTCCGCTCGGTCGTGCTTTCTGCTCCCGACTCGGTAATTAAGCCGGTAATGACGCTTTCCAGAACTTTTTTCGCTTCAGCCCGGTTGGCGTGAATAACTTTTTCCAGTCGGTTGATTTCCGACTTGATGGCAGGAAGCGAAATGGGCTCACGCAGAGCACAGAATATCTTGGCGTGCACTTTTTGAGCGTGCTTTTCGTTGCCGTAAAACAGTTCCTCGTACATCTTTTCCCCGGGGCGTAAGCCAGTGAAAACGATGTCGATATCATCGGGGTACCGCAGTCCAGAGAGATTGATCATGTCGCGGGCCAGATCAAGAATCTTGATGGGCTCGCCCATGTCCAGAATCAAGACCTGCCCAGATTCGCCAACGGCCCCCGCTTGCAGTACCAGTTGAACCGCTTCCGGGATCGTCATGAAAAATCGCGTCATTTCAGGATGCGTCACAGTCACAGGGCCACCCGCCAGGATTTGACGGCGAAATGTGGGAACGACGCTTCCGGCGGAATTGAGAACATTCCCAAATCGGACAGTGATAAATTGGGTCTTGGACGTCGCCGCAACTGCCTGAAGATATTTTTCTGCTACCAGTTTCGTTGACCCCATCACGCTGGTCGGACGGACGGCCTTATCGGTGGAGATCAATACGAATCGTTCCACACCGAATCGATCCGCCAGATCCACGACACTCTTTGTACCAAGTACGTTGTTGCGGATGGCAATCTGGGGATTTTCTTCCATCAGCGGAACGTGTTTGTACGCCGCGGCATGAAAAACAAGATCCGGCTGATGTTCACTAAATACGCGTGACAGCGTCGCCTGATCGTTCACATCTGCAATCGTATAGATCAGTTCCACGTTGTCGACCGGCTTGGCAGTGAACTCTTGCTCAATCTGGAAGACACCAAACTCAGACTGATCGACCAAAACCAGTTTTGTAGGGTTGAAGTCGAGGATCTGTCGGCAGAGTTCTGATCCAATGCTTCCAGCAGCGCCGGAAACCAGGACAACCTTGTCGGTGATGTACTTGGCGATTTCGTCCATATCCAACTGCGTTGGTTCACGCCTGAGCAAGTCGGAAATTGTCACATCACGAATCGAAAGCTTGACGCGACCGTCGACGATTTCGTTGATTGCCGGAATGACGTGGGCCTTCACACCAGCATCGTGACACGACTGGATCAGGTCGCGAACAGCCCGTCCTGAAACGCAACTGGGAATAAACAGGTGATTGGCGTGATACCGCGTGGCGACCCACGTCAAATTGTCACGAAGTTGAACAACGGGAACGCCGCCGATTAACGTCTTTTCCGCGGATTTCACGGGATCAAGAAACGAAACGATATCGTGCTCTGACGCTGATGCCCGTAACGCCCTGAGAATTGAAACGGCAGCGGCGTCCGCTCCATAAACCATGGTTCGCTTGCGATCGGACGGTTGTGACTGACGGGCAAACTGCTCCCGTACGTACCGGACCGTCGCACGCAGCAGGATGATTCCCAGCAGCGTCAACAGCCAGTCGATCAACAAGACCGATCTTGGCGGTGACTGTGGCGACACTCCCGTGAGAAAGAACCCGAACGTCAGTAATGAAGCAACTGTACGTAATCCAATGATGTACGCCAGGTCCGACATCGTGGTATAGCGGTGGTAGCGACGCCATTCGCTTCCACAAAGGAAGACAACCGTCTTGATGACCAGAATATAAGGCATCACCGTCCACACGGTGTCGACGACATCGGGGGTCAACCGCAGGTCAAAGCGCAGCAGGAATGCCGCCACCAGCGAGGCGATGTACAAGCCTGTATAAACCGGCAAGGCAGCGATCAGCCGGTATCGCATAAGAGAATCTCTCCAACAATGGTCAGAAATGACTGGGAGCGGTCTGTATCTCAGCGGGGCAAATGTGTCCAGACGAAATTCGTCCAACTTCGGCAGCAACTGCTGATCGTATCCGGCACGAGTTCAGACGACAGACGTGAATCCATTCCTCGCCCATTCAGAAATCCTTCAGTTTGCTGTGAAACCACTCAAAAGCTGCAGGATCACAAATTCCGCATCGTCGCAGCTGATTTAAAGATGAAACGTGGGTGAGCCAAGAACGAACCGGCAGTCATTGCCGACATCGACACACTTGGATCTCGGTCCTGACCCATCTGCGAATCTAAAGTACGTTTCCCGGACTCGATTTTGGCAGATTCTGCCGGAGCAACGAGTTGCGTCGGAATGTCGACTTCATTCGTCTGGACATCACTTTTTTTTTCCGATATCAACCCGCCGCTCAATCTCCCCCAAAACAATTCAACGCCCACTCACAACCACCAATTCGGCGGCACAGCAGCCGTCTTTGCGGAGACACGGATGTCTACGGACAGCGCCATTCACCCTCGCACGAACGCAACCGCCTTAACCGGGCTGGTTCTGCCTGTGCTGATGGTGTTGTCTCTGCTCGTGGTGGTCGTACCTGTCCCGACAGCAATCCTGGATTTGCTGCTGGCCGCGAACCTGACGTCCGCATTAATTCTCTTGCTGGCGACACTTTTCGTCGCTCGCCCGGTCGATTTCAGTGCATTCCCGTCGTTGTTACTACTGACAACACTTTCGCGGCTGGTCCTGAATATTGCTTCAACCCGGCTGGTCCTGACGCGAGCGGCCTCGCATGGAACGTCGGCCGCAGGGGAAGTGATCCATACGTTCGCCAGATTCGTGGCACAAGATCAGGTGGCCGTTGGTCTGATCCTGTTTGCAATTCTGGTTGTCGTCCAGTTTGTCGTGGTCACTAAGGGAGCAACCCGACTCAGTGAAGTTGCGGCACGATTTGCCCTGGATGGAATGCCGGGCCGACAAATGGCAGTTGATTCTGATCTGAGTTCAGGTTTGATTACTGCAGAAGAAGCTCGCCGGCGACGTGCCGAAATCACGGCTCAAGCGGACTTTTACGCGGCGATGGATGGGGCTGGAAAATTCGTCCGCGGCGATGCTCTGGCAGGGATCTTGATCACTCTGGTGAATCTGATCGGCGGAATCCTTGTTGGCGTGATCCAGTATCGGATGGCTCCGCAACGTGCCGTGGAAGTCTTCACACTGTTGACGATTGGCGACGGGTTGGTCACTCAGATCCCCAGTTTCCTGGTTGGTCTTTCTGCCGCCTTGCTCGCTACGCGATCATCGTCGAAATCAAATTTGTCACGCGACGTCATCGGCCAGACTTTCCAGGAACCGGCCGTTCTGTTTCTTGCATCCGCCTCGACGATTGCCCTGGCCTTCACGGGATTACCGATGATCCCCATGCTGGTGCTGGGTGCTGGCTGCGCAATTGTCGGTGAAAACCTCCGTCGTCAACGGATGCGGGTGGAACAGGAACGAACTCGAGTTGTCACCGCAACTACTGCTGCGACCGGCGTACCAGCCACAAAACCTGTTGCACGTCCGGAAGATCAACTGGCGATCGAACCTGTGGAACTGGAACTCGGCTTCCGATTAATCCGTCTCGCCAATTCAGAAGCGGGCGGAGATTTGATGGAACGCATCACTCAACTTCGAAAACGAATTGCGCAGGAACTCGGCATCCTGCTGCCAAAGGTCAAGATACGAGACAGCCTTCGATTGCTCGACCGTGGATACCAGATCAAGCTCCGCGGAGTCGTCGTTGCCAAAGGTGAAGCTCAAGCAGATGGATTGCTGGCAATTGATACGGGAAGGACCAGCGGCGAACTCGCTGGAACTGCAATACACGATCCCGTCACAGGACGCCCCGCTAAATGGATTGAATTCTCTCAGGCCGAACATGCTCGCGAACTCGGATTCAAAGTTGCGGAACCGGCACAGGTTCTGATCGGCCACCTGGAAGATGTCGTGCGAGCTCATGCTGACGAGCTACTGACGCGTGAACATGTCCATCAGTTGATCGACAATCTGCGACAGACCTCACCGCGACTGATTGACGAACTGATTCCAGAACTGCTCAAGCCGTCTCACATTCATCAGGTTCTTGCCAACTTGTTGCGTGAACAGGTTCCCGTCCGGGACCTGGAAACCATCCTTGAGACACTGGGGGATTACGCCGAGCGAACGAAGGATGTCACGATCCTGACCGAATATGCCCGGCATTCCCTGAGTCGAGTGATCTGTCAGCCATTGCGAGATTCACGCGGCACCATTCATTGCATTACGCTGGATCCAGCACTCGAAGACGTGTTGACGAACGGCTTCGAGTTCTCGGAGCGAGGCCTGATCGTCAAGCTGACCCCGCAAATCACCGATGGAGTCTGCCACGAATTGACCCGGCAGATTCAGAAACTCAGTCGAGAAGGTCTGCCGATGGTCGTGGTCTGTGGACCGCGAGTTCGACAGATCTTGAGACACATTTCGTCAACAACACTCCCCAGGATCACCGTCCTAAGCCTGAATGAAATCCCACGCGACACGACCATCCGGTCGGTCGGTCAAGTTCCATTGAATGCCATCAAACTTCCGGTTCCATCGGAAGGTTCACGTCGCCCAGTAACCCATCGATCCACTGAGTTCATTGCCACTGCCATTTCGTAAGTCGCCACCTGAAACAACGACTTTCTCGGTCTTGCGAGGAAAACATGAGTCACCCAATTCGAACATTCCGAGCAGCAACAGCTGAAGACGCATTGGCACAGATGCGGCGCGAGTTGGGCGTTGATGCTGTCGTGGTGGAAGTGAAGCAGGTTTCGGCTGGCGGGTTGTTTGGCTGGTTCTCGTCGTGTCAAACTTTCGAAGTGACAGCCAGTCGGCCCGCGAATCCACAACGCTCCGTAAAGCCGACGTCACAGGTTCGGCAATCAGGTCCGACGACACAGGGGACCATTGCTGCTGCCGCTGCAAAGATTGCGGTTCCAGCCGAGATCAGTAACCCGACGAAGGCACGGAATGAAATTGAACGGGAACCAGCACTGCCGCGAATGGAAGCTCGTTCGAAATCCGAGGGACTCGCACCGCCTCCGCCATTGTTGACAGAACTACCTTCCCAGTTCAGTCGCATTGAAAATGGTTTGCCCGAACAAAGTCCAATCGCATCCCGTATCGAAACTCCCCGAAAACTGATCGCAGACATTGTTCGCAATCTGCCAACCGCGGAATCAGGATCAGTTGCTTACCGTGTGACAGAAACCGTCGATCAAACACGCCGAAACGCAGAGCATAACTCTGCTGTTGTTTCAGCAGTGGCAACAACTCCAGCTTCCACTCCAACGATCGAGCAACGACTCGACGCTTTAACACAGATGATTGCTGAATTGGGACAGCGATCGCAACCCAATGCACATGGCGACATCCCCCAGCACCTCTTTCCACATTACCTGACGTTGATCGAGTCGGATGTCGAAGAGGCGATCGCTCGGGAATTGATCCAACAGGTCAGAAGGCATTCTCCCGCCGAGACGATTGCTGACGCAGTCGAACGAACGTCTTCGACAACGGCCCTGCTGACAGCACTTCTGGAACAGCGAATTCCCTGTGATCGGGGGATCGTTCCTGCAACTGGTCGGCGCCAGATCGCCATGATGGTGGGCCCTACAGGTGTTGGCAAGACCACCACACTTGCAAAGCTGGCAGGACGGTTTGGTGTTGAAGAGGGATGCCGAATCGGGTTGATCACCGTCGACACGTACCGTGTGGCTGCTGTGGAACAATTAAAGACATACGCTGAAATCATCGATTTGCCGATGCGAATCGTGGGAAATCCTGCGGAAATGCAGGAAGCTCTGGATGCGTTCGCAAATTGTGATCTCGTGTTAATCGACACAGCAGGCCGCAGTCCGCACGATGACCGAAAACTGGCGGAATTGAAACAACTGGTCGATGCCGCCTGCCCCGATCATATTTATCTGGTTCTCAGCCTGGCCTCAGGTGTCAACGCGCTGCGGGCCGCTTCAGAACGATTCGCCGCGATTCAACCGACTTCGCTCATCTTCACAAAGCTGGACGAAGCGACCGGCTGCGGTGGACTCCTGTCTGCTTCCCGAGACATCGGTCTTCCCGTTTCTTACTTCACCACGGGACAGGAAGTTCCGCGAGATATTGAACCGGCCAACCCCTGCCGAGCAGCTCGCCTGATCGTCGGAACCGACTCCCTTGAGCGATCAATTTTGTAATTCACCCGCAACAGTAAAGTTCCCGACTCAAGTCTGTAATTTATCCCGATCATTCAACGTCATTTCACAGCAAACACATAATGCCTTTGTCGACTTCACAACTCGAACCGACCGTCCGCAACGATCAGGCGCGCGAACTGCGCGCGATGATTGCTCGCCGGGACGCGTTATCGCCGGTCGCTGTGCGGCCCACTCGGCGTTGCAAGACGGTAGTGATTGCCGGAAGCAAGGGTGGCGCTGGCAAAAGCGTTGTGGCACTGAATCTCGCCATGTCACTCGGGCTCTCTCAGGCATCCGTTGGACTGCTGGATGCCAGCCCTGGTACCGGAAGTCTGAGTCTGCTTTGTGGCCAGAACGGTTACTGGAATCTGGATCACGTTGCCGCTGGCATCCGCACGCTTGATGAAGTCACTCTGTCGGTGAATTCAAACGTGACAATTCTGCCCGGCGCGGACCGACTGAGTACCGCTACTGTTCCGGCATCAACATGGCGATCACTCGTCGAATTCGAGAACCGACACGACTGGTTGCTGATCGACACAGGTTCTGACCTGAACCAATTGACAGAGTTTGCGACGACCACTGACGCAACAATGATTGTTACGACACCCGAACCGACTTCGGTTGCGGAAGCATACGGTGCGGTCAAGCATCTGTGTACACGCGGAGTTACAACGATTTCTGTACTGGTAAACCAGGCGGATTCAGAAGACCAAGGTCTGCAGATCATGGATCGTCTGCGTCATGCCGCGAAAGCTTTTTTGACGAGCGATATCGGACTGGCAGGGATCGTTCCATTTGATCCCGAGGTCAGTCAATCGGTATTCCGACGAACACCACTGCTCTCCGGTGCAGCAACTGAAGTTGAACAGTCACCGGCCCGGCAGGCAATGGAAGCACTGGCAAGACGTCTGATGCGTGTCGTCACGACGGATCGTGAATTGACATTTGTCGAGTCGTTGCGAAATGCGATGAACGGGGACAGCGAACTCGTACAACTTGAGGGAAACTCGCGTTTTGCGGGAACATTTTCGAAAGTCGGTCCGGTTGGAATATCCAGGAGAAATAAGGTGAATTGATTCAACTTTAAGGCCGGACCCGGCCGATACTGATAGAGCGGAACTGTTGCCGTAACGGGAGACTTTTGCCCAGTGACGACAAACGAACCGCTCGGCAGGATGGAACGGGATATGGCACGGCGATTTGCTTTGAGTTGGGCCTTAGTCAGTTTTGTTTTGACGATTGTCCGAGGACTGTATTTGTCGGTAGGCTTTGATGCCACAATGCGAGCCGCACTTCTGTCGTTGATCGTCGTGTACGGTCTGGGACTGATGTGCGGAAAGATTTGGCAAGAGGCCTTTGAATGACCGGAACGCAAGTTCCAACGAGCCGCCGGCAGCGGTAATCATCTGACGGCAACGACGTCATCGTCGCGACGGGAGCGATCCCGGCTGGCGATACAATGACAACCATGGAGGGTTGGATGGTCACGAAGGTTTCCGAAGAAGATATCGGCCAGATCTGGGCTGATTTCAAATGCGATCAAACGAACCAGTCGTTGCGCAACAAACTTATAGAACGATTCTTGCCACTGGTTCGCTACAACGCGGAACGAGTCTGGGCGAAGCTTCCGGATGGAGTCGATCTGAACGACTTGATTTCGGCGGGCGTCTTCGGCTTGATCGACGCGATTGAAGCATTCGACCTGGATCGTGGTGTCAAGTTCGAAACCTATTGCGTTCCGCGTATTCGCGGTGCAATGCTGGACGAATTGCGCACCATGGACTGGGTTCCACGACTTGTTCGCAGCAAGGCGAGCAAGCTCGAGGCGGCTCGCAAGGAATCGGAAGCTGAATTGGGGCGGCCACCCACAGATCTGGAAGTCGCTCGCAAGATGCAGATTCCTGTCGAGGAATATGAGAAGCTCAAGTCTGAAGCGAGTGCAGTGAATCTCGTCAGCTTGAACAAGAAGTGGTACGAGACCGACAGCTACAAGGATGTTCGAGAGATCGACATCATCGAGGATACCAAGGGCGAAGATCCCACGCGCGGCATTCAAAAACGCGACGTGATGAAACTCGTCACCAAGGGTCTGAACCGTAATGAACGCCTCATCATCATCCTCTACTACTACGAGGAACTGACGATGAAGGAAATTGGCACGACGCTGGGATTGTCCGAGTCGCGAGTCAGCCAGATGCATTCGAGCATCGTGAATCGCCTGAAGGAACAACTCGGTCGCCGACGTCCAGAGTTCTCTCAGCAATAGTTCCGATTGTCAATCGATGGAGAAGACGTTTTAGCGGCCGAGTCGGACGACTCGCGTCAGGCACGTTGAACTCCACAATGAATCGAAGTGGCCGGATTTCGCATTGTGGAATCCGGCCACTTTTCTTTTGACGTCTTTGAGCAGCAATAATTCGTTCATTTGCATCAGACGACCTCGAACAGAGAGGTTGCGATGCACACTTTTGTTCTTGTGTTTTTAACACAAAACCAATGCGATTATTGCGATTGGGTCCGCTAAGATCTCCCGCTGAGGATAGTACTGGTACTTTCCCGCACGGCTGATCGCGAACACAGGCAGTGACAACGATGCGAAGCATATTGGGCATCATGCTTGTCGCGACATTGGCAGGCGGACTTCTTGCTACGGCCACCGAACCGGCAATCCCTGAAGTGAATTCCATCGCGGGTGAACATCTCGTCGAGATGTTCAAAGTCGGCTTTGATCCAGGCCCGGATCATTTGAAACAGGCTAGGCGTAAATACGATGCGGCGCGCGAGGCCGCTAAAGGAGATCCTCGAATCGACTACGCCTTCGGACTGGTGCTCGTCAAACAGATGCGAAATCAGGAAGCGGTATTGCAGTTCCAAGCGGTCACCCGGCAATCACGGACCGAGTGCTGGCCAGCGTGGCAAGCCTTGATCTGGGTCCATCTCATCTCGAAGGACTATGTTGCTGGCCATGAACGGCTGAAGGACTATGTGCGACTGATTGCTGATCCGCAGTTGACGGTGGATCAGGACGAAAGGCAACAGGCGGCGGAGTGGATTGGCCAAGTCGTGGCCGCCTTGAAGAAGTCGGTCAATACCGTGAAACAGCGTGAAGCCTTGGTACGACTCGACGAATCCATGCAAGAGATCTTGGGCCCCAACTTGCAATCCAGTTTTGAACGAGGAAAGCAGGGTGTGCAGACGTTGAATTCCGTGATGGAAGAAGACGTGCAACAGACGCGAGAGGCGGCGCAGGCTAAGTCGCAAAAAGAACGGGCCGAGAAAGAGGCACAGGTGGCGAAAGATCTGGAAGCCTCGGCTGAAAAACGCGAGGTGCTCAAGAAGTCCGCCGAAGATGGGAAAAAGTATTTCGACGAACAACTCGCCGCGTTCGACAAGCAACTGACGCGGTTGGAACGCGATTACGACTTTCTGCAGAAGCGAGCTCTTTCGATCAGCACCTCCCAGTTGCAACTGAATGCAGAGTTCGCGTTGCTCGAAAAACAAACCAACAATACCAACAATACGAATTCTCGCAATTCCCGGTCTGCGGGACTGACCCAGGCCTATCAGCAGCGCAAGGCGGTCTTGGAAGTTCAACAGGTCAAGTATCAGGTGGAATTGGATCAGACGATGGTTGCGGCCGTTGCAGTTTCGCAAAAGGCTCAGGCGGTTGCCGGGCAACGCGTGGCGACGGTCAAGCAGTACGAACGAGCGACGGGGCAACTGGTCCAGCAAGATTCCAAGCTGGATCAATGGCAGGATCGTCTGAAAAAGGACGGCGACAAATTGAAAGCACCGGCGAAGAATAAGCCCGCCGTGGTCACGACCAAGATCCAGCAGACGCGATCATTTCGCACGTATGTCGACTTGGACCTGGCGTTGGAACGCGACCGACTGCTCGATTCTTTCGGCGTCGCGATGCCGGAAAAACCTTGAACAAATTAGTTGTCACCGTCTCACTGGAAACAGCTCATGAAAACTACAATTTCGGCATGTTCCTGTTTTTTGATTTGCACGGTGGTCTTAGGAGTCGTCGCTGAGACACACGCTGCAAATCCGCTGCATCCTGGCAAATCGGCGTTGCGACAAGTGCTGCTGCTGGAGACTCAGGAAGATGCGGTGAGCGTTGATCGACGGGACGCGTTGAAGCCAACCATGAACTCGGATTCGGCGGCCAATGCCCAGTGGTGGCAATCTGGCTATGTGAAAACCGGTGAAAGCTGGCAACCGGTGGAGAAATCGTTTGGCGGTGCCGCGGCGAATCTCGAGGAATATCGACTGTTGCGCGACGCAACACCGAAAACAGCAGCAGGACAACTGAAGCTGGCGAACTGGTGCCGCAGCAACAAGCTGGTAGAACAGGAACGAGCCCACCTCACTCAGGTGCTGACATTGTCAGAGAGCAACACGGATCGGACATCGATCTCCAAGCGAATGGGATACCGTCAACTTGGCGAGAATTGGGTGTCACATGCCGAATACCAGG
>CAIWEX010000699.1 GCA_903911795.1 uncultured Schlesneria sp. | reverse complement strand
TGAATTCGATGTCTCCACCAACCCCTGCTTCCATCGCATTCTTACCGGCAATTTTCAGGACGCGGCCATCGACATCACTCGCATGGAGAGCAAACTTTGGCTTGGCACCCAGGCGATCACGAACTTCGTCGCGGGCCTGCTTCCAATGGTCGCGTGTGATATGCGGCCACTGTTCACACTGGAATCCGCGGTTCGCCCCCGGAGCCTTATCACGTGCAATCATGGCGGCTTCAATCGGAATTGTCCCCGAGCCACAGAATGGATCGAGGAACGGGCGATCCCTGTTCCAATAGCTGAGCAGCACCAGTGCCGCAGCCGTCGTCTCGCGCAGCGGCGCGGCACCTGATTCCGGCCGATATCCGCGTTTGTGCAGCCCGGCGCCGGATGTATCGATACTCAGCGTCACCCAGTCCTTCAAGATCGCCACTTCGATCGGGAATTCAGGGCCATCTTCGTTGAACCAGTGCCGCTGGTAGGTCGTCTTCAGACTTTCGACGATCGCCTTTTTGGTGACTCCCTGGATACTCGGTTCATTATGCAGTTTTGATCGGACTGATTTACCGCTGACGGGAAACTTCGCATCGGCAGTCAACCATTGCGCCCACGGCAAGGCCATCACCTGCTGAAACAAGGCTTCGAAGTCGTGGGCGGGAAATCCGCCAACTTTCACCAGCAGACGATCTGCCGATCGGAGCCAGAGGTTGCAGCGACAGATCGCCAGCTCATCACCCCAGAATGTGACGCGACCATCTTCGACTCGCTGTTCGTGGTACCCCAGATCCGCCAGTTCGCGGGCAACAATCGATTCAATCCCAAACGCAGCAGTAGCAATCAGTTCAATGCGGCTCATAAGGTCTCAGTCAAAGAAATCGCAACGCACGTCACGACCGGTGCGAAGGAAAATTCTGGCGGGTCAATTGTGGGAGAACTACAATCGCCACTTCGGGCGACAGCACGAGACTAACGAAACCTACCTCGCTGCGGCAACCTTTTACGCAGGAATCCGCAGGATTTGATGGCGAATCTGGTGAACATTCATGCCGTTCACCACGGAGGGCACAGAGGATCACAGAGCGAATTTGAACGGCGTTCGGCTTCACGCCTTCCGGAAATAGGAAGTACCGTAATCGACATCTGAGGCCGGTTCATCCCACGTCCCGGCGAATCGACACCGAATACCGAACCATTCGCCCGACGCCAACAGAAAAGCCCGGATGCCTTGGTGGCAGTCCGGGCTGTTCTCTACTGGCTGGTCTGGATTCCGCATTGCGAAGGAAGCCCTGGGGTTTCGCGAAGACGCTTAAACCCCGGCATCATCAACCTCAAAACCAGACCCTGTCAGCGACTAGATACCCTTCGAGATCACGAGTTTCACGAGATCGCCAACGCGGTTGCTGTATCCCCATTCGTTGTCGTACCAGCTGATGAGCTTGAAGAACTTGCTGTTCAGTTCGATACCGCTCCCTTTGTCGAAGATCGACGAAGACTTGCTGTGGATGAAGTCGCTGCTGACAACTTCGTCTTCGGTGTATTCGAGAATCCCCTTCAGATACGTTTCGCTGGCCTTTTTCATGGCGGCAGCGATTTCGGCGTAGCTGGTTTCCTTGACGGTCTTGACGGTCAGGTCGACGACCGAAACCGTTGGGGTTGGAACACGGAAAGCCATCCCGGTCAGCTTGCCCTTCACTTCGGGGCAGACCAAGGCAACAGCCTTTGCAGCACCGGTGGCGCTGGGGATGATATTCTGAGCGGCAGCACGGCCACCCTTCCAATCCTTCTTGCTGGGGCCGTCGACCGTCTTCTGGGTCGCGGTGTAAGCGTGGACGGTGGTCATCAGACCTTCGTCGATGCCGAATTCCTTGAGCAGGACGTGAACGACAGGTGCCAGGCAGTTTGTCGTGCACGAGGCATTGGAAATGATGTGATGCTTGGAGGCATCGTATTTGTCGCTATTGACGCCCATCACGATGGTGATGTCTTCGCCCTTGGCGGGGGCAGAGATAATGACCTTCTTGGCACCAGCAACGATATGGCCCTTGGCCTTTTCGGCTTCGGTGAACAGGCCGGTTGATTCGATGACGATATCGACGCCGAACTGCTTCCAGGGAAGTTCTGCCGGGGACTTAGCGCTGACAACGTGAATATCGCGACCATTGACGATCAGGACATCGTCTTCGGCCTTGTCTGGGCTGGATTTCTTGGAACCGACTTCGCCAGCGAAGCGGCCTTGTGTTGTATCGTATTTCAGCAGATAGGCGAGGTTGTCTGCGGGAACGATATCGCCGACTGCGACAACTTCAACTTCGTTACCGACCAGGTTCTGCTCGACCATTGCCCGGAACACCAACCGCCCAATGCGGCCAAACCCGTTAATCGCGACCTTCACCGCCACAATGCTTCTCCTGAACGTATTTTGCCCACAGTTGAAGACAGAAGTTTCTCGCAAACAGGTGACGAGATCAGGCTTCCGCCAGCTTCCACTGGGCCTTGAGGAATGTCTTCCGGTCCGATCGTCGATGACCGACGTGGCACATCTTCACAAGTCGTGCCAATTACACGACTTCAGCCAGAGACCGCGCGGATTATATCTCGCAGGGTCAAAACAGACAAGGAACAGTCGGAATGCCGAACATTCGGATCTCCGTAGTAACTCTCCCCATACTGCCGCTGCGAACGGAAACTGTTCATCCTGAATGAACCGAAACATCACTTCGCGACGATCTTATGTGTAAAGATGCGGCGACGGTAGGGAATTCACCCAGACCGACGACCCAGAATTATTCACAACTCGTTTTTCACCAACAGGTTGAAGATATCCACTAAGGGATTGGAATGAATTTCCGTGACGACCTGTTTTCGGTTCTCAAACTAGGCTGGGAATCCTCGCGCCGAGCCTGGCGGCTGCTGGCACCGGGTCAGGAAACAACGTTTACCCCCGAATCGGTCGGCTCCACCGGCCGGGATCTGGATCAGTTAGCCTACGATCTGCGACGGCTCGGGCATGGCAAACCGGCACGAATGGCCTTTTCGATCGCGTTTATCCTGAATGGTTTGGCAGCACAATCGATTCAGTTTGACCGAGACCTGGCAGACAAAGCCTCGCAGATCATCGGTATTCTGGCCGAGATGCTGCTGGAACTGGAATCGAATACACACGTCTCAACGAATGAACCCGTTGAAATTGTCGAAGAATTGCGAGAGCGTTGTGGCCTTGTCGCTTATGCAGATGACCAGATCATTTCACAACCGCCAAGACCTCACTTCGGCCGATCTGATTCTCCAAAATCGCCCGACGATCATGATCGCAATGCCACATTTGCGATCAGCGAGCAACTGGTCGATGCCAGCCAATCACTGTTGAACCGGGTCATCAAGGAAGGGCAGTTTCCGTACGTTTCGACACTCAGCCGCATTCATCATCTCGGGACAACACTCCGCGATCAACTCGCTCCGCAGACGCTACTGATCCCCAATGGCGAGCGAAATACAACGAGTGTAATGGTGCCGCCATCGAATATCGCGGGGCAAGTTAACGCAACCACGATTCAGTCCGTTGAAAACGATTTCTCGTCTCAGCAGCCGATTCCTTCCCCGGAAGATCCATCGGAATGGGATTCGGAAATCGACGAGATCGAACGTGATTTGCCATTGATCTCCGCTTCGAAAGAGCGAGAGGACTTCGGTAATCGTCCTCCACTTGTCTTCATCATTGATGATTCGCCCTTCTTCCGAATGCTCCTGACATCGGCGATCAAATCGGATGGCTATGCCCCGCATGTCGTCGCAAATATCGACGAAGCCAAGGCAATCGCACACGAAGATCGGTGGGACCTGCTGATCTGCGGATCTGCACTGATTGAGCAGCAAGATCACCAGGGCGAATGGCTGCGTCAACGAATTGGCGCAATCGGCGGTCCCGTGATCACACTGGTCAACATCGTCGCAGACCAATCACCTTCGAGCGAACAGGTTCATCAAGTTCGGCGCACAGACCTGTCGAGTCTGCTGAGCCTCATTCGCAACATTCTCGGCCCAGTTGCCGACCGAATCCGCATGAGTGCCTGAGTCCAAGTGCGGCTTTGCAACGCTTACGCCTCGCAAAAAACGCGGAGCCCGGACAACAACATCTGCTTACTGGGCACTGACCATGTCAGGGCGTAGGCGTTTCGCATCGCGAAGATAGACATGGACGATCTCGGCTTGCTTCTTGTCGGTATTCACGTGCAAGAGCACACGGATACAGCGAGCGACCGAAGCTGTCGGAACGGCGATTTCCGAGGCACACAGGAGTGGAACCTGCTTCATTCCCAGCCCACGAGCGGCTTCGGCTGGAAACGTGGACGTCAAGTCTGGCGAAGTGGTGAAAATTGCGGATACGATCTCGTCGAATTCCGTAATCCCATTGACTTTCAGAAGTTCCTGCAACAGTTCGCGCGTCGCTGCCAGGATCTGATCAGGTACGTCAGCCTCGACACTCGTGGCACCGCGAATCCCCCGGACCGACATATCAGAAACTCCTCCAACCCGGCGGATCTGTCACCCACCTGGATTCAACTCGCGAAAAATGTTCATTTATGAGCCGGAACTCGCTTGCGTCCGGTTTTAATCGTGGACTTGCGCCCAGCGACTGATGGACATCCTGAATTCTTAGCCGTGTTACTGTTTGAACCCAAACACCCACTCCGCACATCGACAGGATACGGTTGAAACCGCGTCCTGCGAAGCCTGACGAGGATCAGAAATATCCGATTTCGTGGTGACTCGCCATTCCCAACCCGGTCTAGTCACAATTTTCTCGTTCTGATATTTACCGGCAGAATCTGCCGTTGCCATGGTTGGCAGCCGCTGTCTGACGCGCGAGGCTGCGCAGGGATTTCGCTATGACATGGACGTTGAATTTACGGACAGGATGCATTGTTCTGGCAATGCTGGTTGTCGGCTGTAACAGCGGCCCGACCGGTCCGGGAACCTCGTATCGTACGGTCCCGCCAGCTCGAACTGGGGCTCCTGGAGGTGGTCCGCCGATCGCGATTCAACCCGCGGGCCCCGGGACAGCATCGATGCAAGTCCTGCCATTCGCGACACTTCCGCCATATGCTACGGCTCAGGCGCAGAATAGTGGCGTTCGCCCACTCGCTCTTCTAGCGTCGAACGACCAGATGATTGACGGCCGTTCGATGCCAATGATCAATCGCTATGCACAGGCCCCTCGAACTGGCGGTGCAAAACCCCGCAAGCTTACGATGAGTGCCGCGACTTCGGCACCTAATATCGAGGCACTGGCGAACGGACTGCCGCCGTCACCTCAGGAAGACCTGCGATTCCGGGGTGGCCGCACGATTCGCGATCTGACGTGGGTCAATATTTATGTGGGAGGACAAGCCGCCTGGGATCAACAGGACTGGCGGAATATCGACAAAGCGCTGGCAAGTGCGATGATCGATGAGCATTTGAACAACGTCATTCGGCAGTATTTCAACAATCAACCGCTGGGAAACACATTCAAGGGTTCGTTCTTTCTGTCGGGCTGGAAACCACAATTCGTCGCCAAGCCTGAACTCGAACGACAAGTCAGCGGTCTCTATTCCAGTGGTGCGTTCAAAGGGATGGACCTGCCGAATACGGTCATCAACTTCATGTTGCCTCGCGGAACAGTCCTGGGTGATCCCAGTGCCGGTGCCGCACAAGCCCCAGTTTCCAACAAGGCAATTCCCCATGAGGAAGCGGAGGATTCGACCGGGGGTCTCGGGGGATACCACGGTTCAGTCCACGTCAACGGAGCCACGGTCTACTATGCTGTCGGGGTCTATTCCGAACGGCTTCCGAACGGTGGCAGCAATGGGATCCCGGTCTTTGACCAGAACTGGAAGAACGTCGTTGGAACATTCTATCACGAATTGCAGGAAGCTCGTACAGACCCCGATGTGGGGGATGCGGTGGCTGGCCTCGGCCCCGATCCCTCCCGCTGGCTCGGATGGACCTCAGACAGCGGAAACGAAATCGGCGACTATCCGATCGCAGAAGCACGCGACCTGAGTGCGGTATTCGTTGAAGTTCCGCTCGCCAATGGTACGGGTTACGTCCCCGTCCAGTTGCAGTACTCGAACGCAGTCCATGGTCCAGAGGGGCCGATTCCGTATCCACACGGAATGGAACCGCCACCGGGACCAAAACCGCCGGTGACAAATCCACCAGTGAACAACAATCCCCCCGCCAATAACACACCGCCGGTGACCAGCGATCCGGAATTGGCCAAGCTTGTGGCATCGTGGAATCAACTCGAAGACTTCGTCAAGAAAGCGATCATTCGCCTGGCGAACTCACGCTGATTTTGATGTTTGGATGAACGAGCCGGTTGGCCGAAGGTATCTGGTGATGAAATCGATTCGCGGTAAAAAGGTGTTGGTAACAGGCGCCGCCTCAGGAATTGGACGTGGAATCGCCCTCGCGCTGGCTCGCGAAGGTGCAGACATTTACCTGCTTGATGTCGACGAAGCGGGGCTGACTAATGTCGTCACAGAACTGCAGTCACTCGGTGTCACAGCCATCGCGGCAAAGTGTGACTTGAGCCAGCCAGCAGAGATCACTCGCGTCCTGCACGACATGCGACAGCGATGGCCGCAAGTCGACATTCTTGTAAATAATGCAGGAGTCGCTTACTACGGACCGACACATTCGATGACAGCGGCCCAGTGGGACTGGCTGATGGGTATCAACCTGCTCGCCCCCATCCAGATCACTCGCGAATTGTTGCCGATGTTACTGGAGCAACCCGACGCTCACATCCTCAACGTCTGCAGCATCAGCGGCCTCGTCGCAGGGGGGCGGTTTGCCGCATACCACACCAGCAAGTTCGGTCTGATCGGTTACACCGAGGCAATTCGTGCGGAGTACGGTCGCCGGGGCCTGGGTGTCTCGGCCCTTTGTCCTGGTCCAGTTCAGACGAACCTCTACAAGAAATGTGCGTCAGCCAAAAGTGATAAGTCGGTCCCGGAACCTCCAGGCTGGTTGTGCTGTTCAGTGGATGCCGTTGCCAAGGCCGCGATTCAATGCATTCGCCGAAACAAGCGAATGAAGTTGATTGGCCCACTGGCGCATTTCCTCGCGTGGGCCATGTGGCTTGCCCCGTGGTTTCTGGACATGCTCAACCATGCCAGCCGCAAGCGAAAACGACCGGCAGCGACGGAAGCAACCCAAACACAACGTCGCGCTGCATAACCGTCTTCGATCACGTCAGCAGGTCGCGAATCACCTCGCCATGGACGTTGGTCAGCCGACGTGAAATTCCATTGTGATAGTAGGACAGTCGCGTGTGATCGATACCGAGCAGGTGCAGAACCGTGGCATGGAAATCGTGCCAGTAGACAGGTCGATCAACAGACTTCCAGCCAACGTCGTCTGTCGCACCATAGCTGGTTCCGTGCTTGAGTCCCCCACCTGCCATCCAGACACTGAATCCGTACATGTTGTGATCGCGTCCACCCCCAACCGTGTTTGCTTCTGACTGCGTAAACGGGGTGCGTCCAAACTCAGTCGTGAACAAAACCAACGTGTCATCCAGCATTCCACGCTGCCGCAGATCTCGCAGCAGTGCGGCGACGGGTTGATCGACTCGCAATGCCTCCTGCGCGTGGTTCTCTTTCATGTTCTCGTGGCCATCCCAGTTGATACGCGGGGAGCCAAATGAACCGCCCGAGAACAACTGAACAAATCGAACACCTTGCTCAAGCAGTCGCCGTGCCAGCAGGCAACTTCGTCCGAAGTCCGATGTCTCTTCGCGATTCAGACCATAAGCCGCCTGGGTCGCGGCCGTCTCACCCGCAAGATCGGTCACGCGAGGGATCGACAACTGCATCTTCGCCGCCAGTTCGTAGCTTTTGATCCGCGCCGTCAAATCACTTTCAGGACGCGTTTCCAGATGCCGACGATTGACCTCCGCGACAAATCTGCGGACATCTGCTTCTGATTCATCGTCGCCACCCGGTCGGTCTCCAAACTGTGGAAACAGGTCCTCAATCGGCTGCCCCTTTGTCCGAAAGGCAACACCCTGGTGACGTGCCGGCAGGAATCCGTTGGTCCAGTTGATTGTTCCCCCGGCCGGGAAACCGCGCGGATCTGGCAAGACAACGTACGCTGGCAGATCGTCCGTCTCGCAACCCATTCCATACGACAACCAGGACCCAAGGACCGGGAAGCCATTCAGGCGAAAGCCCGTATTTGCCTGAAACGTCGCAGGTGTGTGATTGGCAGAGTCCGCGATCATCGAGTTGATCACGGTCAGTTCGTCAGCAACTTCGGCCAGATGTGGGAACAGGTCTGAAACCCACAGGCCACTTTCCCCACGTCGTTTGAACTCCCAGTCGTTCTTCCTCAGCAATCCGATCTTCCCGAAAAACGTCTCGGGCTGCTCTGTCGAAGGGAGTGGTTTGCCGTGGTACTTTTCCAGGATGGGCTTATAGTCGAACGAATCGAGATGACTCATCCCCCCGCACATGTACAGATGGATCACACGGCGGCATTTCGCGGGAAGGTGCGGCGGCGGATCTGCCGACTCACCCGGTGTCACTGCGGCCTTCGCACCACCATCGCGTTGCAACAAATGGAGCACGGCTGACAACGTCAGACCATGAGTGGACCAGGAAAGAAAGTCGCGGCGATTCGGAAGTGCCATGATCGAACTAACCCCCAAACCAGAATGGATCCGCTAACCAGCGCAGGGCGCCGCTGCCGATGGCAGGAGCCCCTTGGAACTCGATGCCTGCCAGCGTTCCCGGAATTACGTAGGCACGGGTCCCTGTGAGATCTGTCAGGCAGCGTCCGATATCGGGTTGATGACCGATACAGACGACTTTTGACACCCCGGCGTTATGAAGTCGATTGATCAACGACGCCGTGGAAAACCCGGGGGACAGGACCGAGTCTTCCATCAGGACAACGCTGCCGCCAATTGCTTCGGCAATCGTTTCGGCCGTCTGTCTCGCGCGTACCAGCGGGCTATGAAGAACGAGTTCAGGGGCGGACTCGCGTCCGAGCAGCCATCGAGCCAGTTCACTCACCTGCCGACGACCAGAACTCGTCAGTGTCCGTTCGAAATCCGAACGAGCGGTGTCCGGATCCATTGCTTCACCGTGCCGCCCCAACCAGAGTTTCAAAACTTCTGCCATCGCGTTTCCATCATGATCGATTCTAAATGACCTGACCGAACAGTCAGCGTATCACTCGTACACACGAGTTACCAGATCATCGGTTGAACCTGACTGGGAGAGATGTCATTCAACGGGCTGATAGCCTGGCGGAGGTTCCACCGCTTCAAAGTCAGCCCCTTTCACCTTGCGAAGTTCGTCGTGGACATCGGGGATTCGCGAATCGGGTGCCATTGAAATGGACCATTCCAGACCATTGTCGGCGACGAACATGCCGTATTTCTTCAGCCCCTTCAAAATGGTCTGGGTGGTTGGCGAAAAGCCGGTGATATCAAAGTCCTTCCGCAGTCGGAATCGTTCACCCATGCGAGGAAGCGATTCGTCGGTGCCGTGCCCGGCATGGTGGGTCGCGGGATACACGTAGGCTTTGCGACTGCGTCGAATGGTGAACCGCATCGCATGCTCAATCTCTCCTCGCTGGAGTTCGTCAAAACGGATGACGGCGGGGAAGATTGGCAACCCAGCCGCATCAGCAGAAGTCCAACCGTCGGGACGCAGTCGGTTGCTCTTCAAGTCGAAGACCGAAGACTGGTCTGCGGCCCAGCCATTGGTTGTCTTTCCCATCACGAAAAACTCATATAGCTTCCCCGCCGTCGGATCGACGATAATCGCGTGCCGATCACCGTCGTACTCAGGGGGGCGTCGCTGAATTTCAGCCAGCGTCGGCTTTTTGCCGTCCTTGGCAGGCCATTCTGGCCAGCCTTCGATCGGCAGTGAATCAGGGACGGGGAACGGCCCGCGATCCGATTCACCGGGATAACCGACCAGTTTGACATCCACCCTGGGCTGGTTCGGAGGAACGATCACAAAACACATGTCTCGATTGGCTCGCAACACTTTCGCTTCACCGATACTCGCGACAAACGCTTTGGAACTGGGATGCAGGGGCCAGTCGGAAACGATCAGATTCCAGGGGTTATCCGGGGGATAGACTTCCATGGCCGAAAGAATCGCATCTGCTTCCGGGGTATCGAAGGGAACCACTTTGTCAATCTTTGGCATTTTTGCAGCGTGAATCCGCGCCACTCGAGCCGGATCTCCTGCCACCGTTACTCGTTTTGCCGGAGCAACGGGCGGTCCATCGATCGGTTCCACCGTCAGATCGACATTGGCATCGCCAATTTTCCCCAGGACTCGAAATCGCCCGCCAGAAACTGCAGGGCGCGTCCCCGTGGCAGAATCAGGATCAGCCGTTTCGTCACTTTCCAGCAGAATATCGCTGAAGAAAAGAGTCGGCGTTTTTCCCTCTTCACAATTGAAATACCACTTGATGACATTCGCCAGATCGGGACTCGTTCCGTTCACGTTGACCAGCGACACCAGATCGATACTGACAGCATTGCGACCCGGTTTCAGCTTGATCGGGTAAACAGTCCGCGTCTGATAGTTGTAGGTTCGCTTGTGATTGATGTTGAATTCCAGACTGACCGTGTCGCTGGCAGGATTCATCACATCGAACCGAAGTCGTGCATAAGGTTTCCAGTTCTTAACGCGAGCCGATCGGTCGCCAAAGCTGTCACCCGGTGCAAACACAACTTTCAACGCATTGTTCGGCCCCAGTTCTGCCGATTTCTCAATGGTCAGTTTTGACTGACCATCGCTTCCCGTGTCATTGGGAATCTGCCCTTTCGAAGGACTGATCAACGGAACCGTCCCCTTGATTGCAGGTTCTTGTCCGCATGTGTTCGAAACCGTCAATAAAACGATCAGCAGGACGCTGTGGAATCGTCGCGTAAAAATCACGATCAGGCCCCTGGAATCAAATGAGCACGATCAAGCCCTAACGCTTCCGAAACAAGTCCGAAAGAACAAGGTTCTCAATCACCGAGCGAAGTTTGTAGTCATTCTGCGAAGACGCCTTTGCGATCGATTTTATCTGCGCCGACTCGTCGATCGTCATCACGCGCCGCAAGGAATATGTGGCGAGTTGTTCCACGAAAGCCTCAGCAAATCGGTCGATATCCTGCACCAGCAGTTTCTTGAAATCGTCCGATCCATTGTAGCGGCGGCCATCCGGCAGCGAACCGCTCGCATTGACCACGGGATCATCACCTTTGCCACCAGCCACCTGTTCTGTTGTTCGCCAACGACCGATCGCGTCGTAGTTGTCAAACGCAAATCCCAGTGGATCAATCTTCTGATGGCACGACGCACAGGTGGCATGAGTGGCATGGGCGTCGAGCTGCATCCGGATCGTTGCCTTCGCCTGATTACCGGGTGTCGGTGCCAAGGGTTCAACATTGGGTGGTGGCGGGGGCGGAGTACGTCCAAAAACCGCTTCCGAAACCCAGACTCCGCGATGGACCGGGCGATGCCGCGTTCCATCAGATGTCAGCGACAGAACAGAAGCCTGCGTTAGCAAACCGCCGCGATGATCTTCTGGCTTCAGAACCACGCGCTGAATTCCGGTCGCGGCGGGCAATGGCAGTCCATAATGCATCGCCAGCCGCTGATTCAGCACGGTCCAATCGGAGTTCAGGAATTCCCGCAATGACAAGTTCTTCGAAAAGACCTCATTGAAGTAGCCCGTTGTTTCGAGAACCATGCTCTGTTCCAGCCATTTGTCGTAGTCAGGATAAAGACTGGCATCGGGAGCAAACGCACCAACCCGGTGCAGTTGCAACCACTGACGCGGAAACGACTGCGTCAAGCGATTGATCTTCGGATCGGCCATCATCCGCAACACTTGAGATCGCAGGATCTCGGGGTGATGCAGTCGCCCCTGTTGCGCCAGACTGATAAGTTCATCGTCCGGCATCGAACTCCAGAGGAAATACGAGAGTCGTGACGCGAGTTCCCAATCAGTCACTTCGGCACGACGCTGCGTCGGTGAGCCTTCTTCGAGATAATAGAAGCTCTTGGAGGTCAGCACTGCGACCATGGCGGCCAGATACGCCGAACGGGGCTTTTCACCTGCCGCGACTTCGCCTTCGATGATTTTGACGCAACGATCCAGTTCGGCATCCGTCGCAGGGCGTCGCCAGGCTCGTGACGCAAATCGTTTCAGGCACTCACGAGATTCCGCCAGATCCCCGTCTTTTACCGGCATTAAACTTTCAAGCTTCTTGCGGTCGCTTTCCAGTAGTATCGGGCCTTCCGTCTCCACCCAATCGACAATCAATAGCGGGAAGATCAATCGCCCCTCGTCATTAAAGAGTCGGTAAGCGGTTGGCCGATTCGGTCGGCTGACCTTTGTATTCACAAATGGAAACTGGTTCACATTGGGGGTCTGCCCGTCACCGAGCATCCCGGGGGATTCATTCATAACATTGAAGTTTCCTTCGGGCAAAAAGGCTTCAAGCTCGATGACTGTCGGTTTGTCCTCAGCCGCTTCAACATCGACACCGACGACCGAGCGCTTCAATTGATGATGCCAGAGAGCAAGATGCGGCAGTCGTCCCTTGAATGAGGGCAGGGCACTGAGCTGAATTCGAATTCGGTACAACCCAGGGACGGGAGCATTCACGACATGCTGACCATGTCCCGGCCAGATCGCCCAACGAACCGGCCCGGCAAGTCCTTGTTCCTGTAACCACTTTTCCTGGCCGACATTGGCATCGCGACGACTCTTCTGGACGGCAGGCGGCTGTTCGGGGAAGGCCCGCGATAACACCGTTTCCGCCGCGCGAAAATAGCGATCCACATGCGACGGTGACAGTGACAGCAGCGAACCGATCCGATCGAATCCATGCCAGCGCGGGTCTTCGTTAAATGCTCCGGGAAGATTGACGTCGAAGTAAACGCCCAGCAGATCATAGACCGTATGGCCATATTCTTCACGACTCAGCCGGTAATGAGCCACCGGCCCTCGTCGCGCCATCCGAGCGGCTTCACCTTCTTTCAATCGGGTCGATAGCCATTCGACCGCTTTGCCAAGTTCATCGGGTTTTGGCTGCTGCTCCTTCTTCGGCGGCATCTCACCAGAATTCATCCGAAACACAACCTCACCCCATCTTTGAGCGATCGCCTGATCGGCGAAATCCCGCGAGAGCGTGTCGAGGCGAAATTGTCCTTCCTGCTTTTGAGCGTTATGACAGCGCAGGCAATACGTTTGAAAGAACGATTGCGTTGATGGGTCGATGGGAACTCCGGCTTCATCGGCTGCAAATACGTTGGAGGTAACAGACAAGAGAAGTACCAGCATCAGCCCGGCAATCCTCGTCCATCCACAAACGCGGGGAGATTCACACACCATCATGACCGTTGCAGCGCCTGTTAATTTCATGGACATCACCACTTCGCTCCAACGGGCTTCGCTCCGGCATTCTTCATGCGAACGCTGTACAACGACGTCCTCGCCGTGATGAACAGAGTTTTATAATCGTCACCTCCAAACGTCACATTGGCGGGACCTTCGGGAACGCCGATCTTTTCCAGAAGTTTGCCATCCGCGTTGTAAACATTGACACCGCCATGCGTCGTGTAGAGATTCCCTTTCACGTCGACGGTCATCCCGTCGCTTCCCTCATTGATCATGAAAAGCTTCTTGCCGAGCGTTCCATCCTTGCTCACCTCATAGCAATGAACCCCAGCCGGTAGCTTGTGGAAAGCCGGATCGGGATGTCTGGTGTGTCCACCGGTATCGGCAATATAGATGCGGCATTCATCCGGGGAAAAGTTGATTCCGTTGGGCATCGCCAGTTCCTTGACGACAGGTTCAACCTTGCCCGTTGCAGGATCGAGCTTGAAGACCCAGTGTCCAGACAGTTCTGCAGGCCCTGTCAGCCCCCAGGGCGGGTCGGTGAACCAAAGCGTCCCATCAGACTTCACGGCGACATCATTGGGAGAATTGAACCGCTTGCCGTCATACTTGTCGGCCAGCACCTTGATCGTCCCATCTGCTTCCGTCCGCACGAGGTTCCTTGCGGCATGCTGGCACGAAATCAATCGACCTTCCAGATCGAGGATATTGCCGTTCGACTGTTCGCTCTGTCGAAATACGGACAGCCCATCTCCTTCACGCCACTGCATCAACCTGCTGTTTGGGATGTCAGAGAAGACGAGTGTTTTCTTGGAGGGAATCCAGGCCGGGCCTTCCGTGAACGTCATGTCACCGGCCAGTTTTTGAACCTTGGCCCCTGGTGCGATCAGGGACTCTGTTTCTTCAGCACCAGCGATCGTTGCCAACAGTACGAAAAGTGTCGGGATGAGTAATCTGAACATCGGGTCCTTTCAAAATGATTCCAGCTTGTTTTCGTAACCGTAGAATTCTGGAAAATCCATCAGCGCCATGCGATTCGCCTCGCTCAAGCGACGTTGATTTCAATAACGCCATCAGCCGGAACGCGCTA
>CAIWEX010000698.1 GCA_903911795.1 uncultured Schlesneria sp. | reverse complement strand
CAGCACTCCTGCGCTGTAAGGATGGTAGCGTTAAGGAAGTCTTGATTGATTCGAGTGCGAAATTTGAGGAAGGAAAATTCATTCACACTCGTTGTTTCACCAGAGATATCACGGATCGTAATCGAGTACATTCTGAACTTCAGAAAAGCGAGGCCCGATGGCGTTCGTTGACTGAGGTGCTGCCAAATCTGGTGTGGACGAAATTACTGACCGGTGAGTGCGATTGGCTGAGCGTCCAATGGGAACATTACACAGGCGTTCGTGTGCCTGATCTACTCGAAATGCAGCGATACGAAAAGGTCATCCACCCGGACGACGTCAACAAGACGCGGGAGTGCTTTCAAGCTGCAGTTGACGGACGTGCCACCTACGAACTTGAGCATCGTATTCGACGTCATGATGGAGTGTACCGTTGGTTCAAGACCCGTGGTGTTCCGATTCGCGATGAAAAAAACAGTATCGTTTATTGGCTTGGCACCTGTACCGACGTTGAAGAATCCAAACAACTGGAAACGCGATTGATTGAAGCTGACCGTCGGAAAGACGAATTCCTGGCGACCTTAGCCCATGAATTGAGAAATCCGTTAGCGCCTGTTCGCACTTCGATGAACATTTTGAGAGTTCCGGGAATTGATGCTGAAACAGTCGAGCACGCGTATCAGATGATCGAGCGTCAGGTTGAACACCTTGTTCGTCTCGTTGATGACCTGCTGGATGTGTCTCGCGTGATGCAAGGAAAGATTGAACTTCGAAGGGAAATCGTCGATTTACGATCGATCATTCATCGGTCGATCGAATGTGTCAGTCCTATGTTAAAATCGCTGTCGCAGCAGTTATCCGTCCGCATGTCAAAAGATCCGTTGCTCGTTGATGCCGATCCCGTTCGATTGACGCAAGTCGCGGTCAACTTGATGAATAACGCGACAAAGTACACAGATCCGCACGGAGAGATCCAGGTCTCTGTCACTCGGGCAGGTGATGATGCGGTCTTGTCAATTCGAGATAGTGGCATTGGTATCCCCCACGAAATGCTGACGACAATTTTCGACCTTTTTGTACAGGTCGATCAGTCGGGCGTACGGCAGCAGAGCGGATTGGGAATTGGTTTGACGCTTGCGAGAAACCTTGTGAATCTGCACGGAGGTTACATTGCGGCATTGAGCGACGGGAAGGGAAAAGGAAGCGAGTTCGTCGTTCAATTACCGCTCGCACAAGCCCTGCCGCATCAAATTCCCGAATCCATTCGCGATCAAGAGCGGATATTTTGTTCCCAGTCACCAGTCAGAGTTCTGGTGGTGGATGACCACCGCGACGCAGCGTTCAGCCTGAGTATCCTGCTTCGACTGCAAGGTCACGAAGTCGAGGTCGCGGATAACGGGCTGACGGCATTGCAACTGCTGAAAACCTACCAGCCACACATCGCATTCGTGGACATTCGAATGCCCCATTTGGATGGGTTTGAACTCGCTCGGCACATTCGTCAAGAATCGAACTTGGCATCGATGAACTTGGTTGCGATCACCGGATGTGGAAGCCCCTCTGATTGCCGTGACGCGTTAGAATCAGGATTCGACTTCCATCTCGTAAAGCCAACAACTTGGGAGAAGGTCACTCAACTCCTCGACAAATTGCCACATCGTCGCACAAATCAAGCGACGGAACTTACGCATGATTGAATGAAATGCATTTAAACAGCCTCACTGGGTGAGGGTTTTCCGCGAATGTAGAATCATGGCATCGGGCGTCCAAGATTGACTCTGAGGATTGTTTCCGCCGCGGTGTTATGCCGTGCATTTGCGATGATATCGTGCATTTTGCCATTCCACGGGCCATTCGGAATCGAATGACGAATGGCGATCGAACAGTATTCGTTTCAGAAAACGATGGCCCAATTCGCTGGCCGCATCCAACGAGTTTCCGCAGAGAATGCGAAGAACACAAGAAGCATGCGTTCTTGCGCATTGCGGTGTGTTCGCGGCCATTTCGTCGCACATTTTTAAAATCCATCAGATACCTGTGATGCAAGTCGCGTTTGACACGCAATAGCGACTTGTTTGAACGACTCAAATGGTGGTGGCACTGCAAGTATTACGGTGACGTTCGAGCAGTCGGAACGGGCGGGCTTACTCCTCTAACCAAAAGACGGAATGAACTAATTCCATGAAAGCGGAAGCGAAACAACTCTTTTTACGGATGGCGAGCTTTCTTGAGTCGATGCTGCTGAGAAAGCAACATGACGAGCGGGAAGCGGTTCGGATCTACAATCTGATCATGACATTGCTACAAGACGCTGAAGTTTCCGAGACGCGCGCCACTGTCGAACTGAACTCCGACGCCACCCCAGAACCATATTCAAAACATCGGGGATAGTGTACGGACTGGTAAGGGAGTTGCGTTGAGATCGGGTCGAAAGGAACTCCGATTTATGCAATTGACGTTCGTGTGGTGGCGTAGAGTCGACGGTACCACACGGCGTCCAGGATGGAACCGGAAACGGTACTCACTGATGAGCAATGGTCTATGATCGCGGATTTGTTTCCCCGGGAACTGCGGACACGAGTTGGAGGTCGGGCAAAGGTAAGGACGACTTTAGTGTCACTCAGGGTTGATCAGCTCCACCGGCCGTGTCAGATCGTCGACAATCGACAAGATGGTAATCAGCGTCAAATTCGCAACAAGCAGCCACAGAGGTGGTGAAGCACTCGATTTGGGCACATGGGAATAATTGGCAGTCGTACCACTGCTTCCGGCCGGACTCTATTCCTCCTCCACCGCCCCGTGGAGATAAAACGCTGAACGACGCGTGCTGATGATCGCTCAAAATCCATAGCGAACTCCGCGGTGAATTCTGAATGGGGCAGAAGAGAAAAACGAATGGGCCACCAGGATGGCGGCCCATTCGCACAGGGTCTGTGGCGTGCGTGTGTCGGTGTGTGTCGATGTGCAGTACCACAGCCGCAATTCAAATTACTAGTTGACACCACCTTCGTACATTGGTGGGGTTACGACGATGTTGTTGCCGTCGACCACGGTTGGCTGTTCATCGCCTGTGTCGAGAGCATCGAGGAACCAGGAGCCTTTCGTGTACGAAAGGGTCAGCATGCTTCCCCCGCCTCCGGCACCCGACAGTTGCATCCATCCGTTATAGGAGTAGGACTGGTTGAGATCGCCGAACGCATTCGCGAGGTCAGCCAGCTCGGTAGTAATGGCATTCTGAAGGCTGTTCAGGCCAACGATCAGGCCCACAACACCAATCGTGAGAATCAGAACCAATTCGCTCGAAATTACGAAACCCGCGTCGTCGCTCAGAAATTGCGTGAAAATCTTTCGCATAGTGTACTTACCGTCTTTCCAAGTATGTGTGTGTGTGTGTGCCGAAGCGCCTTGCAGAGGATGTGTTCGCCCGCGACGGTGTGTGTGTCCGGTGAACAGTTCGAAGACTAAACGCAACAGCCTATTGCGCCGTCCCTCGACTCATTGCTGTTGGCTTGACAGCTGTTGAGTTCACTTTGCATCAATCATGCCGAAAGCGCCGAATACTCCTATTTTACCGTTTTTATTGATTTTTCCGGCTTGAGCTGGGGGCAGTTCTCGCCTGGCGTGGATGGGCCTGCTAAAAGTGGCAAGGAAAAGTGTCTGATTCACGAGACGGGCGGCGCCTAAGTGTCCGAAAAAATGGGCGCGACATTCCGGGGGCAGACATGCCCTTCTTTTCGCTGGACCGATGATTTACGGCAGATCGCGAGATCATCACCACTGGAGGTTAAGCTGCAAGTCGAAGCAGGGCTTACGGCACATGATTCGCCTTGTCTTCAAAGGTTGGAACTGACTGTTTCTACCAGGCTCAGACATGGGCGATCACCTTGGACACTAACCTGAGTTTCGAACTCGCGGAAAGCGCAGCCCTTGACGGGCGATGGAAAGACGCAAATGACCTGTTTGAAGACGCCTGCTCGGAAAGGGCATCACCGGAAATTAGAATTGCCTATGGAATATGCTTGGCCGAACAGGAAAAATTCCATGACGCGATTTGCCAGTTCTGTCACGTTCTCGACGGCGCGGATCTTCCCGTCAAAGCGATCGTCATGCACAATCTTGCCTGTATTTATCGGGAGCTAGACGAACCCGCACTGGCAAGGCGGTTTCAGCAACTGGCGATTTCTTTTGCAGGGGATTGTGGATCTGAAGAACTATTGGGCGTAGCCAACGATGCCTACCTCACTGGAAATCAAGAGCTCGCGTCTTCGCTGATGGTCATGATTGATGCCGTGCCATCGGCCGCGGAAGAGCCTGATCTCGATCTTCTCGCAGCAAGAGCCGTCATCGATACGGCAGATGCACGTCCGTCTCTGCTCCAGTTATTCACCGTCTATCGCCGGCGTCCCAGGTATGACTTTCGTCGACGTGGAATTGACCTGATGAATCTCGCCATGCTTTTCTCGGCTCTTGGACGAGTTCGTTCGCAGAAGCGATGCCTGGAGATGGCGATCTCGCAGTTGACGGCTTGCACAGGTGGATACTCCCTCAGAAAGATACGGGAGCATCTGCGTACCCTGGGACAGACTGTCTGACATCAACGAATGGCCATGGTTCCACGTCATTCAACAAAAAAGGGTGGCTGTCCCTGACGCGTGAGCTCGCCTGCCACACGATGCAAGGAAAGCCACCCTCTGGTGGAGTGATGACACACCCTCTGGTGGATTGGTGTCACACGTAGCATCGGCATTTCACGATTCTGGTTTGAATGAACCGTCGCTTCGCGTCGCAATTTGCGAGTCTTCGCAGAACATTGCACTTTTGGCTGTTTTGAGTTGAATGCAGATTATCGCGCGACAGGCTGGCACCAGTAGTCCGAAATGTAGATTCATATTCAGCAATGGAGAGGTGGAGCGTCATGATCGCGTTTTGGAAGCAGACAATCTGTGTTGTGTTGTCGAGTGTGTTTGCGTACGCGCTCGCCGGAAACGCATTCGGTGGGGATGCCCCGTTACGTCGGCCACGTCCACAATTATTCGAAATGCGTTTCCCGCCGACCCCGTCCGTGAATACTGCCCGATCCCGGACGACGTTGACAATCACATATTCGGGAACAGCTCCAACGGCCCCAAGCTCCGGTGCGTCCGTGATGCCAAATATTCAGGTTCAAGCCGTCTACCTCGGACCCGCGTTCGGAGCAGGTAAGTCGAATGCTTCGGACGTTACTTACTTCGACGGGTTCCTGAGCTATCTCGTCGGAAGCACGTCGCCGTACATGAAGGCCCTGGCGCCCTATGGCGTTTCCACGGGAACTGCGGCGCCTGGGAAGGTTCTCACGGGAACATTGCCGCACTACACGCGGACAAATCGCGCATACCTGACCGACACCCAGATTCAAAACATCCTTGTAGCAAATATCTCCAGCCTGATCACCCCCAGCTCGAACACGCTTTATGTCGTTTACACCGAACCCGGCGTTGCGATCGACGCGGGTGGTGGTGCAACGAGTATCAATACATTTCTGGGTTATCATAACTACGCGACGTACACATCGGGTGGGGTGACGAACTCTTTCGCCTATGCGGTGATGCCCTATCCGGGTTCGCCCAACCCATCTTCATCGTCCCAGGGATTTGCCAATGCCCGTGATGAATTGACTTCTGTGACCAGTCATGAAATCGGCGAGGCCGCTACAGATGCAGATACGATGAACGGGTGGTTGGAGACGGTCATCGAGACAGACACGTACAAGAATTCGAGTGGCCAGGTCATTGCGCAATACAAGTATTACTACACTGGCGAAGAAATCGGGGATGTACCGCTGATCCTCTACAGCTGGAGTCCCTCCTGTTTTGTCCGTCTGAACGGTTACCTGGTCCAAAAAATGATTGGCCCGGACGGCAAGACAATGCTTTCTTACACGGCCTCAACCCCGATGGCAGGCAGTATTCCGGAACTGATTGCTCCGACTGCGCTGTACGCTGCAGAACAGGCACTCCAATTCCTCGGATTAAACCAGCCATAATGGCCTTGATCGGAACCGCGAGCATCGGCATCTAAAACATGCATTGGGGCAAACAACATACGTGTTCGCCCTTTTTTGCGGACCCCTTGCTCGATGAGATCGCTCTCAGGCAACAGCACCGAACATCCGCGAAATCAGGATCTGCTGAGGCGGATAGCCGTTGGAGGGCGCGGATGAACACTGACAGATCACTGTCCGAACTGGCGACACATCTGAATCAGCTGATGCGAGTCTCTGAGGATGCGAGTCTCTGAGGAATCCATCCCGGGAGGGAAAATGAGATTCTCGGAGAAAATGACTTGAAGCCATGGATCGACTCTGGGGATCGTGAACGCTTGTTCGGCGTTTCCGTACCATCCGCACGTGTCGTTCTTGCATCCGTACTCTCGTTCGGGAGTTGAGCCAATCGGCCAGGAATTGAAAAAAGCACCACCACATTCAGGGCAGATAAAGGTGTTCGTAAGGCTGATATGAAACGAGTCAGACGACATCGAAGTCTCCGGCGCGGATCGATTTAACGAGGCACACAGGTGAATGGCTTTATCGCCCGAGTTTATCGTTGAGAGCCACAGATGGGATTCATCGAAGCGACGAACCGTTGTGTTTGCAGAAAGCCGCACGCATCTGCGTGCAGGCGCACCAGGAAGAATGCGGCATGCGAATAGCCGTCTCGAGGGAGTCCTGATTGAAGCCTGACACATGATTCATGCGAGATTCGGACAGCAAGTCAGCTGTTAACGGGGAAGTGGCGCAGTTTCTTCGTTTTGTTCGCAAACATTGGAGACGGTGAATTGCGAGAGCGACGACGCAAGATCCATGGTGCATGTTTAGTACATCAGGGACGCGGATTCCCTCCAGAGTGGCTCAGCACCAAAAAATCACTCATCCGCCGATAAGCCGTGAGAGTCGGGAGTAGTGTTCCTTTCTGTT
>CAIWEX010000697.1 GCA_903911795.1 uncultured Schlesneria sp. | reverse complement strand
TGACGGTCGCGGCTCCGGGATCTAAAATGGTTTCGGCATAACGTTTCTTGGATCTGTTGGGTGATCTGGCCGCTTTTCGGACCCCTTGCCCGCCGCCACCAGCACCTCGCGGCGAAACTCCTTCGAATATACTCTTGTGGTTCCCTCCAGAATTCAATGAATTTACTGTCTTCTCCAACTTCGCGATACAGTAAAATAAAATGCCCTCTAATGGCGATTTCCGTTGCCTCTTGCTGTGTTCTGCGAAACCGCCTCGATGTCCGCTTCTGCTTGCGGGAGAACGACAACTTGAAACAACTTCATTCGTGTCGCGGAAACCCCAATCTAGCACGCATTTCAGAAAAAGCCTGATCGAGTGGCTTGCCTGCCCCCGACTGCATTTGCTTCAACCCTTCTCCGATCGCGTTTCGATCCTGTTGTCGACGCAAGGCATCCATCGCCTGACGATGGGTTTCGCAATCAACCAGGACGTACACTCGGCGTGTCACTGGATCGACAACTTCAAGTTCGTTGTCGCCAGCCGCGAGGAATGCCGCTACAAGCTCTTGGTTTAATTCAGTGACCATGGGAACATCGTACGGAATGTCAAAGTTGGGGTTCAAGATCAATCACGTGGAAATCTGTGGATCGACCTTCAATAGATGGACCACAAGCCCGGCGTCGTCAACTCGACAAGGTTATCGTCGAGATCGCGGAAGTAGAAACTCTGGGAACCTCCCGTCCATGTGACGGTACTTTCGAGTGTGACTTTTTCAGACTCCAGTTGCTGCAACCATTCGGAAACTTCATCGCGGGTGATTGCGAACGCCAGATGATTCGAGCCTGTTCCGGAATGGCCCGGGATCACGCCGCCGGCCGTTTCCAGAGGCTCTTTCGTGGCACCCTGTTGAAACAACAGTAGGACATCCCGGTCAGCGACATTAAGGGCAATCAGTCGGTCGGATTCCAGCAGCGTGGCGAATCCGAACAGCCGCCGATAAAAATCTGCCGCACGCTTCACATCGCTGACGTACAGTGCGGTTTCGAGGATCCCATGGACTCGTGGCATGGCTTTGCTCCAAAGCGTGGAACGAGTTTTTGTAATCACCACCTGCCCAGCGCGGAGCATAGGCGGGTGACGCCCGTCGATCGACCAGACGGAGCCCACTCAACAGATGACACTGGTTTCGCGAACGGCTGACTTCACGCGGAGCGATGAAGTCTACTTTTGGAGAACATCGACGTATCGCCCCCGCTATTTCGGGTGACTGGTTGTTGATTCGGACTGTTCGAAACTTGTTTCGTCTTGAACGAAAGTCATGTTTCACACTCGGCGAAGAAAGTGCGGGTGACTCACTTCACTCCTTCGTTACTCCATGCGCCATCCGCCGGAATTCTGCCAGAATCTTTTGCTTGTCTGGATAGTCTGCGCCAACGGTTCCATGGACAGTCAACTGACCTTGCCCCGGTGTCCCGGCTGGCCTGAACAGGACGACGTGGTAAATGTCAACCGGATTCGCGGCCTCCCCTTTGGTTGCCGTCGCTTCCGTCTCGAACCCGGACATTCCTGCCAATTCGATCGGCTTGCGCGAAGTCACTTTCACGTTGGCGATGGCATAGATCGAATTCAAATACTCATCCGCGAGCGCTTCCTTCTCAGTCGCCTTCCCAGCGACGTTGGGTTTCAGGCACAGCAGTGGATCGGCGGCCGACTCCAGCTTCATCGTTCCCGTCAATGTGTAGTCGACCCACGCGGCCATCTGGGCAGTCTTGAGGAGCGGCGATTCTGCCAGGTGGAACCCGTTCAATGAATCCAGCGGTTTCATATCTCCTGGAATGCCATCAACACTCATTGCCATGGCACGAATGGCCGCAGCCATCGCCGGCGTCCCCCGGAATTTGACGGTCGTTATCCAGCGGTCCTTACCGATCAGCAGCCTCCATTCATCAATCTTTACCATGCGACTTCGTTCTCCTTCATTCGCAATCAATCGCCGCGTCAGCCCCCCTGCGGTGGGAGGCAATGGTGCAGTTTCAATCATCTTGCTGCCCGTTCCCTGCAACATCGCCAGCAGTCGCGCCACTTCTGCTTCCACCGTTCCGATCTGGTACTGAAAGTTGATCTGCCCTTGTCCCTCCCGATGCCGCCACATCGAAGGAGCCATCATTTCGTAGTCCGCCGTCGGCTGGAACTGAATACGAGCAAACGGAACAGCCGTGACATTCCCCAGAGGAACCGCAGGTGCGACCGGTTGGGCAGGTGTCGCAGTGGCAGTCGGAGTCACCGGAGGCACCTGTCCTGCAGGCTTCGAACAACCAATTGCCATGGCCAATGGAATCATAAACACGAAACGTCGCATCTGAAGTATTGGCAATTGAAATCCCTTCTGAATTTGAAGTCGTGGCCGAAAGCTGCCGAACTGGATTGTCTCGTTGCGGAATCTAAACCGACATTTCCCAGATGGGTTGAGCACCCTCCAGTCTAACAACGCCTCATTCCCCAAGTCGATCGTGTGCGGACTGTTTGACATTTTTCCCGTCTCCCTCATGGCATGGCTTTACTCCAGAGCGCAGAACGAGTTTATGTAATCACCACCTGCCCCATCGCAGAACATAGGCGGGTGACGCCAGTCGATCGACCAGACGGGCCACCGCAACAGATGACGTTGGATTCGCGAACGGCTGACTTCACGCGGAGCGATGAAGGCCACTTTTGACGAAAACAGTACCCGCAGTTTGTAGCTGTCTTGGCTTCCGACGGGAAGTGCCTGAAAATGTGATGGAAGTCATCGTGACATCGCGATTCGGCGAGATCGTATTGCGGCAAGGTCTTTGGCAATGCGCGTTGATAAGAGATTCGCCGACGAGGTATCCAGGTGACTTCCGTCAAATGTCTTCAAGTCTTGTTGCGAAGGTTTCAGCCATACCCCTCCTGCACTGACAAAGTCTTTGACAAATTGCTCCTCGTCAAAGTCGTTCTCAGCGGCTTCCATCTGAGGACATGTCGGCGGACGGAATCCGTAGACCCGAATACCTCGGTCGGTCCAAGTGCGAACGCGATCCAAAAGCGTATGCGTGAATTCCTCAGAGATCGGGTATTTCTGTATCTCCCGATAGTCCTTGAACTGCTGCTTGAAGGCGACCCCGTTAGTCATGGGTTCGACCCAGCCATCGGGATGGTGGCGTGTTCGAAAACAATTGACCGTTCGGCCCAGAACGACCCGTTCGAAAACAACGCGTGTCAATGGAGGCCAGCGACGTTTCGCCCATCCAGTCCAGGTCGCCATCCAACGTCTGATCGGCGTCAGCGTGGCCTTTGATCTCGAGAATTGATTTTCCTGAGGGCGATTTCGCAGCGATTGAGGTGTCACGCCAATCAACACGGCACGCTCGCCACTGTTCCGATCCCAGGCTCGTTCCGCAGCGTCGAGATAGTCGGGAGTGTACGGAACACCGCTGAATCCGAAATTTCGAATCCGCACGTCTGGAAGATCGACGGCCATCACGCTGGGGGATAGTCCCATCAGTGATCGTGAATCACCCAGAATCAGCACATCCGTGTTGTCGCGCCAGCACAATTTGTCGAACCAGAAGTTTTCATCACTCTCCAGATCCAACGATTCATCGGTGCACCAACCTAGAAACGCCAACACCGCTGCCGCGAACAGCAGCGACAATGCCGTACGATCCGACGTGAATCCATGACAAAACTTCGCGACAGACATCGGCGAAAACTCGCAAAGAGCCTTGCATCAGAACTGAAAATAAATGAAGGCGCCACCGGGACCACGAAAATAAACACATGACACCAGCACCAACGCGATCCAGGCAGGTTGCAACCGAATGGGAAGCACGATCCGGGTCGGCAATTTCAATCGAAGTGGAGACAGCAGTTCGGCGAGCAGGAACAGAACGGTGAAGACGACCGCCCGCGTGTTCAACAGCTCAATGTCACGCCACCGAAACGTCGACAGATGGAACATCGTCGTAATGATTCCCATCGCTTGTGTGATGTTCTCAGCGCGGAAAAAGACCCATGAAACCAGGACAAGCATCAATGTGACCAGCGTCGCCAGAACTCGCCCGCCGGGAATTTTCATCAGTCGTTCGGGAAAACAGGTCAGTCGTTCCACCGAGAGAAACAGTGCATGGAACGCTCCCCAGGCGACAAACGTCCAATTCGCTCCGTGCCAGATCCCCGAGATAATCATCGTCACCCACATGTTGACGTGGCTGCGCAACGCCCCCTGCCGAGAACCACCGAGTGGGATGTAGACGTAATCACGGAACCAGGTGGAGAGAGAAATGTGCCACCTGCTCCAGAATTCTCGCAGGCTGCTGGCGGAGTAGGGATGGTCGAAGTTGACACAGAATTCATATCCCATCCAGTTCGCCAGACCACGGGCAATATCGCTGTAGCCGCTGAAGTCGCAATAGATCTGCACGGCGAATGCTGCCGTCGCCAGCCACCAGAACAGACATCCTCCATCCAATTCAGACGAACCAAATGCCCGGTTGGCGGCGAGTGCCACACTATCGGCAATCACCATTTTCTTGAAGAGGCCCACGGCGATCAATTGAGTCCCCCGCCATCGCATTTCTTCCGTCACAGGTGGGGCACTCATCAACTGAGGCAACAGATCCGCAGCCCTGACAATCGGGCCTGCAACCAGTTGCGGAAACAGTGCCAGATACGCAAAAAAGTGGAGCACATTATGAGTCGGCTTCAGGTCACCACGATAAACATCAATCGTATAACTCATTGACTGAAACGTATAGAAACTGATCCCGACCGGCAGCAGTAGATTGGTGAGCGGGACCTGCGTTTCTGCTCCGAAGAATGACAGCAGGTGATTGGCATTTACGGTCAAAAAGTTCAAGTACTTGAAGACAGCAAGTGACCCGAGGTTCCCCACCAGTGATAGCATCAGCCAGAACTTTTTGGCTGCGGGCCAGCGAACAATCGCATCCGCCGCATAGAAGTCAATCAGTCCGTTCCCCACGAGCAGCAAGACAAATCGCCAGTCCCACCAACCGTAAAAGACAAACGAGGCAACTGTCAGAAACGCCCAGCGACGATTGTTCCCTACGCAGAGCCAGGGCCAGAGTGCGAAGAAGATCACGCAGAAGAACAGGAATTCAAGAGAATTGAATTGCATAAGGAATCGTTCCCAACGATCCGGTGCCATCCCAAAGTCAGTGTACGTGAGCGTTATCTGTATCCAACGGAAACGCGACCTGTTCTAGAGGGGGTTGCGCGGAGCGTCAATACGATTCAATGGCAGGCCAACTTAAATCGGCACCTCCCAAACTTGCCTGACACTCAGTCAGTCGTCTTTTTCGCTCGAACGACCAGTTGGGGACGCATTACTCGGCTGGGTCGCGTCGGAGGGTGCCGCCGCGTCCGGTTGACTGGCTCCACCGCCACGCTGGCGATCCGCGCCTGCGGGTTTCTCTGATGCTTTATCGGGGCGTGCAGTCGTCGCCTCAGCCGACTTTTCCGCCTTATCGAGAATCTCGCGGAGCGACTGTCCCAATTCGATTCGGTACGAAACGTCTTCTCGCGAAAACATCATGAATTTCTTCTCGATGCTGGTGACGACTCCGCGGATATCTGCCACCGCAAATCGGGAACCGACTTTCAATTCAATCGACTTCCCTTTCGAACGATCGTAAAAGACGGCGAGGGGGATTTCGTCCCGGAAGAAAATCGTCGTCAGGAAAGTAAACGTCGCGGCATCGTCTTGAATGTCCAGTTCCAGAGGAAGCGTAATCGAAAGCGGAGGACTGCCATCATCCGTCGCAACAACATTGACTTTGACCTTACTGATTTCGACATCGTCACCTGGGGTCCAGGTCAATTCTCCTGTGGTGCTGTCGATCTCTAATCCCGTCGGCGGATTTTCCCCCAACTTCCAGGTCAATCGATCGCTTGCGGATTCGGCATCAGTGGCCTCGGGCTTAAACGTCCACTTGCGGCCGATGTAAACAGGAGGTACCGCCTTTTGTGCAACTTTGGGTGCTGTATTTGGCTCACGCAGGGCCACGTTGAACGCGTCTGTCAATCGG
>CAIWEX010000696.1 GCA_903911795.1 uncultured Schlesneria sp. | reverse complement strand
GATCGCTTCGTGATTCGGAATGCCGATTTCCGCTGCCGCCGAAGCAAACAAAATGATCGATCCACCGTTTGCTCGCAGCAGTTTCGCACCGATGTGAACGGTTGCAAATGCCGTAAACAGGTTCGTCTCCACGACGTGACGGAATTCGTCGTCAGTCGTGGTGTGTGCTGGTTTCAGTAATAGTGAACCGATGCAATTGACGAAGGCATGAAATCCGCCGTGAGCATCCGCGGCAACTCGCAGCGTCTCTTCCAATGCTTGAGTATTGGTCATATCCACAGCCACAAACGGCTGGCCAAGTTCCGTAGAGAGTGACCTCAGTTTTTCCTCATTCCGACCGGCGAGCAATACCTGTTGGCCGTTGCGGACAAGCCGCCTGGCCAACACGCTGCCAATCGTTCCCGTGACGCCGAAAATCACAATCAGGCTCATGTCTGTACTCGCATCAAACGGAAGTCGATCGAACAGGGGGCATTCCGAAAGAAACCGTCACGCACTTCGGGCGTAAACGTAGGGGACTAACTCTGGTAAATGATTGGGCATGTCCGCAGGCGCGTCGGCCGATTTGACATTGATACCGATATGATGTTCCTCAGGAGCCTTTACGCTTCTGCATGAAAATAGCCGTCTAAATTGGGCGGTTGATACTCATCGCATGTCCGACAACCTTGTCGTAAAGAAACAAGACGAAAAGAGGAGACCTTCGGTCGTCGGTTTCGGCGGGGTCGGGAGACCCGCGCCGAACATAGGCGCGATTCGTGCATCCAAGATCGGCTCTGTTTTCTGTGCTGCGCGTCAGCTGGAAGCAAGCCAGGCCACCCCGCGTCAGTGTGTAGAAACGCGTCAACGCCTGACAACGAAGTTGGCCAGGCGCTGATGCGGATGGATCAGTTCATGCAACAATCCTTACAGGAACATGCGATCCATAAACTACCGACGATGTCTTGCAGGCATCCAGCGAGTCGTCACGTGATTCGTTTGAGGACACGCGTAAACAACATGCGGTGCTGCGACGGGTGCCACATGTGCCCCCTTTACCGGGGCAGAGGGTGGCAACATGACGCTGTCAATCACATGGATCACACCGTTCGCGGCATCGATATCTGTAGCAACAATGCGAGATCCGTTGATCGTTGCAACTCCGTTATTCAAATTTGCCGTCAGCACACCTCCTTGAACCGTTGTCAGTTCCTTCTTGCTGAGGACATCATTCGCGAAGACTCGGCCAGCGACCACGTGAAATTTCAGAATTGCAGCCAACTTTTCCTTGTTCTCTGGCTTCAGGAGATTCTCCACAGTGCCAGCCGGAAGTTTCGCGAATGCTTCGTCGGTCGGAGCAAACACCGTCAGCGGGGTTCCTCCTGAGAGCACGTCGACCAGTCCTGCGGCCTTCGCTGCGGCCAGCAATGTTTTGAAAGTTCCTGCCTGAGCAGCAGTTTCAGGAATGTTGAGCGCCGAAGGGAGAAGCACCTGATCGATGACGTGAATGACACCGTTCGAGCAGGCGATATCAGTCGTTACGACCTGAGCCTGATCGATTCGAACTTTGTCGCCATCGATTTTGACATCGACTCGCTGCCCGTTGACGGTTGCTGCTGCTTTCAGCTTGACGACGTCTGAAGCCAAAACCTTTCCGGGGACAACATGGTACGTCAGTACCGCAATCAAACGCGACTTGTTTTCGGGCTTCAGCAATGTCTCCACCGTTCCAGCAGGCAACTTGGCAAAAGCGTCATCCGATGGCGCGAACACGGTGAAAGGCCCTTTGCCCTGCAGAGTTTCCACCAACCCAGCCGCTTTCAGGGCTGTCGCCAGCGTCTTGAACGAACCTGCCTGCACAGCGGTCGTTACAATGTCTTTCGCAGAAGCATCTTGCGCTAGAGCGAGTCCTTGTCCGGTGACAGTGAGGGCCATCGCCGCCAATCCAAACACCATTTTTCGAATCATGTCATTCTCCGAGTTTTTACCCACGACTTACTGAACGACGAGCAACTTCCAAGAATCGTTCAAATCGTTCACTGGTGTCATGACCGCGGAGTTTTCGAAGAGTTAACTCCTTTTTCTCAGAATTCTGAAAGTCTTTCGCCTAGCCGCGTTTTTGGGAACGGGAAAACGAAAG
>CAIWEX010000695.1 GCA_903911795.1 uncultured Schlesneria sp. | reverse complement strand
GTTTGCCGGTGCTGCAATAGGCGCGGCTTAGTCCCTGCCCCGAAACCAGTTCCGTCAAATCTGGTGGTATTCGGTCTTGCCGTGAATCCACTCCTTCCAGTAGAACCCATCTGGATGTTAGCCGGGTATGATCGGAATCGCCTGGCGGACTGAATTGTTCAAGGGGGCACGGACGCCATGTTTGCAGGCCGACTTACGGACCGTATCTATTCCACCGGGCTCAATCTTTGGAGCCGGATGCCAGCGCTTCCCATTTGCTGGGGAGCCTTGATTGGCCTCCTTGCTGTTTCACTGTCTCTCTCGTGGACGCTGACGTGGAGTGATGACCGTGCGCTGGCGAGTGCTGCGGTACTGATGTTTGCCTGTGGTGTCATCGGGGGAACACGCGTTTCACTCGCCCGATTTTTCAGTCTTTCAGAGCTGGCCGTGATGGCCTGCACGTGGACACTGTTACAACCGTGGTTGAATCCGTTGTTGGAAAGTCTGCTCTGGTACGTTCCGAGTTCCGTTCTTTCCACCGAAATCCTTCGGTTTGGGATTGGCTTGGCGCTGGCCACGCCGACCTGGTTGCTGGCTGGCTGGCTCTGCGCCAGTGTGATCTCGGGAATTCCTACAGTATCGCGGTCACGGGGCTTCTCCGAGACTTCCACATTTGCCGGAATGACTGCAGGCGTGGTGCTCGCGCTGTTCGCAATAGCATTTTTGATGGCTCCCTGGATCGGAGCATGGACCTGTACTGCTGTGGCCGCTGTTCTGACGATTGCAGCCAGATTCCTCCCGACTTTCCGCTCGACAGCTTCCGAGGCTTCAATCATCGCTGAACCGGCAATGGTTCCAGTTACGTTTGAATCGTCGTCGCCCGACTACAAGGTGCCCGGCAGCGTTATCTTTACCGTCGCACAGGCTTACGCGGCGCTGGCACTGGGGGGATTGATTGCTGTGATCTTGCGGCTGATGTCGCAACTGATGCCCGATACTGTGCAAGTGACTTTTGCCGAGTGGGGAGGGCTTGTCATTGGAGTCGGACTTGGGCAATGGGTGCGAGGCAATCATCGTCGTATGGCAACTCGTGCGGCATCATTCTGGATTGTCGCTGCGTGTTCCGCCGCCCTGCTACTGGCGGTGTTGCCCAGCGTCATCGGGATCACTCTTTCTGCCACAACAACGCTCACGTCAGTCCTTCTCCAACTGACATTCCGCTCGATTCTGTTAATTGTGGTGACGGCTCCTTTAGGATTCGGATTGGCGGGATTGCTTCCCAACACCGTCCATGCATCCGGCAACCAAAAGAAGGAATTGCCAGGCTGGTGGCTGTTGCCGTTGCCTGTCGCAGGTGGATTTGTCACTGCACAGCTGGGGTTCGAGTCGATCGGACTCGTTCCACTTCTGACCATCTGCACGTTTGCACTCGTCGTCACAGGACTCGCTACTCTGCTGGCTGCAAGTCGCGACAGACTGCCGCGCTGGGGTATCGTGGGCATCACCTGCTGTTCTGCGATCGGATTGTCGGTTCCGTTGTGGCGAGCCAACCATAATCCAGTCACGACTGCGAAGTTGTTGTTTTCGACTCCCTCGTTCGTTGCTCATCGAGCTGGCTGGGAATCTCGATTACTTCCAATGTTGGACGACGCCCGGGCGATCGATGTGCGAGAAGGGATTCGTGGTCCTTTGACTGTCTGGCGGTCTCACGGTCTGGAATTGCATCTCCGTGAGTCTGGCATTCCCAAAGCGATTGTGACGGCCAATTCTGAGACACATCCGCAGTTTGCTCCTGAAGTCTTGCAGGCGGTTCTCCCGATGGTGCTGTCACAGCATCCCAATCAAGTCTTGATTCTTGGAGCCTCCAGTGGTGTACCCCTGGCCACTTGCCTGAAGTTTCCTGTCCAGGACGTGACCTGTGTGGAAAACGATGGACCATTAGTGCAGGTCATCCGCGGGCCAATCGCATGTGAAACGGGACACGATCCATTTCAGGACGAGCGAGTCCGATTGGTCACGATTCCGCCGACCATCGCGGTGATGTCACGCTCAGAAACCTACGACGTGATTCTCAGTTCACCACCCGCCTCATCGATCGTGGCGGGCGGCGCAATGTTTACCGTGGATCACTATCGGCATGTCGCACGTGCCCTGGCACCCGAGGGAATTTTCTGCCAGCGGTTTCCTTGTGTGGACTATGGGATTGATCCGATGCGAATCGTTGTTCAGTCGATGCGACAGGCGTTCACCGAAGTGATTGCCGTCGAATCGTCGGCGGGTGAGTTTCTGCTGCTTGGGACGAACGTCGCCGGAACATTTGTCGCGGGGGATTTGCCATCGCGCCTTCAGGCCACACACGTTCGCCAGATCCTCGCCAGCAGTGGACTCGATTGGTCCGCGTTGTTGAATTACCCCGCTTACGACGATGCGGCACTCGGTGAAATCTGTGCTTCTGGACGAGCCTGGACCAATGCCCCGGCGAACGGAATCCTGGCGTTGCGAGCACCTGTCGAGCTGATGCGATGGGGAGCGAAGTTGAATGAGTTGCATCAGGTCCTGGATGCGCGCCGGACGACGCAAGCTCCGTATTTGAATCGCGAACTGGAAACAAAGGTCGCGCAGGAAGGTGTCCAACTGTCACGAAAGTCACGGCTACTCGAATGGATGGATGACAGTTACGTGTCACCGGACTTGCTGCGACGATTGGCAGAACTAGTGACCCAACAGAAAGTCGTACGGGAAAACCCCGATGCCGAATTCCATTCGTGGGGTTATCGCACTGCGCTGCGTGAGCAATTGCAAAGTCGCCGTCCCTCGGGGGTCCAGAAGGCGAGTCATTCGATGACCGCTGAGGCCGTTCATCCAGAGGATCAGCGTCGACAGGAGTATTTCCTGGCACTTGGTCAGGCTGCCAGCAACCCGACGGCCGAGCGAATTGCGGCTGTAACGGCCTTTCTGAAACCTTTCGATCCCATGGTCAGTTACTTTGCCCGTCTGGAAATCGCCGACCTGCAAGCCAAAGGAAAAATCGATCCGGCAGCGGAATTGATTCACCGCCTGCATTCCGTCTACTTCTCGCCAGTCACAGATGGTTCAACACGCAACATTGTTACGACGCTGGAATTGATCATCCAACATCCCGAGATCGTTCCCGATCCAGCGCGACGCTTCGACATCCTGAACGGGCTGATTCAGACCTTGAGAACGCATTGGGAAAGTCGCCAGTCGTATGCGGTGAAGTCACCACGACGCCGATTGGCCGAGATCGATCGCAGCCTGGTTGCGATCGACAAGTCGGTGGATGCAATGGCCGGGCTTTGCGGCGAATCCGGTATCTCTATGGCAGACATGGAGAATCGCAAACTGGTCATTGATCGCCTGCTGACCCGTCCACTGCACGCGTATCGTGAACAGCTACAGCAGATGGCGGCGAAAAACGAAAGCCGCACCCGTGCGATTATTGATGGAGAAACTTCTCCACCCAAGAAGTGAACCTCGATCGATCGCGAACATACGTCCCTATGAGGCCTGTCGCATACGCAGTGTCGGCTTTTCCAGGGTGACAACGGTATTGGGCGGAACGCTCTCGTAGACCGAGGCACTCGCACCGATTACCGAGTTACGACCGATGGTCGTGGTTCCACCCAACACTGTCGCATTGGCGTAAATCACGACATTTTCTTCAATGGTCGGATGACGCTTGGAATTGCGGACCAGATTCCCCTCATTGTCCTTGGCGAAACTGAGAGCCCCCAGCGTCACCCCCTGATAGATTTTGACACCCGCCGCGATTTCGGTCGTCGCACCGATCACAACACCGGTTCCGTGGTCGATGAAGAACGAAGGGCCGATCCGGGCACCGGGATGAATATCAATTCCCGTCTTGCTATGTGACCATTCCGACAACATCCGCGGAACCAATGGGACATCCAGCTTGTGGAGCTCGTGTGCCAGACGATAGATGGTAATGGCTTCCAGGCCCGGGTAGCAGAAGATGATTTCATCCAGGCTGCCGGCTGCGGGATCACCATCGAAAGCAGCCTGCACGTCGGTCGCCAGCAGATGGCGGACATCGGGAATCCGCTGCAGAAAGCGGATCGCTTTTTCCTGACCGACAGCTTCAAAATCGGGCTGGACTTCACCACAGGCCAATTGATTCTTCCGACGGAAGTCGTGTCTGAGAGCACGAGCAATCTGCTGAGTCAGTCGGTCGTGCAACCCGTCAATCAGGTCTCCGACGTGGTACGTCACGTTACCGAAGTGCAGATTCTGCCGCTTCCGATAACCCGGATAAAGGATCTCTTTCAGCGATTCAGCAATCTCGATCACTGCATCGACACTTGGCAACGGACAATGCCCGAGATGATTGATCGAACCGATCTCGTGATAGGTGTCGACGATCCGGTCGGTCAGATCGGGAAGCAAGTCCTTCAATCGAATGTCTGTCGCCATATGCACACCTTCCGCGAAACCGTCTGTGAAAACGATGCATCCTTGGAATCGACCTCACAATCCTTCCGACTGCATTGATTCCGACAATCCTCTTCCAGCGTCGGTTCGGTGAGCCCGTTAAGGTTTGCCCGATCGTCAAATTCTAACACGTCTGGGCCGCTTCGCGCGGTCCAAATGATTTTGAAGTCTGCCGCGAAGATCGCCGTTTTGTGAAACGGGGTAATTTCGCTGATTTTTCCGCTGTTCAGAGGGAATCTGAATTTGCGAGGCGGTTCAGACGATGACGTTCTGGATGCGTTGGTTCCGCGGCCACTCCGAAGGTCAGGATGGATGACGTTTCGTACCCTGTTCGTAGATGCGTTCGTTCCACCGGAATCGTCCGAGCCCCACTATTGGTTCGAGACGCGTCGCCCGTTCTGTAACCTCGTATTCCTGTTGCCATTACTGCTGATTTACGAATTTGGCGTTTTGGCCATCGGTGGTACAGAATCTGAGACATTTCGCAATGGTGCCGATGCGTGGATGCGTCAGTTTCTGCTGCGGCTGGGCATCGATCTGTTATGGCTGCTGCCGGTCTCGCTCATCGGTGCCCTCGTTTTCTGGCAGTGGGCCAGTCGCCAGCCATGGCGAACATCCTGGGATACTCTCGGCGGTATGATTGCCGAAAGTCTGCTGTTTGCTTTCGCGCTGATTCTCGTTGGCCAGGCGGTCGATTCCTGCTTCCGTCAACCTCAAACGAACCTTCTGCAGATTGAGGGATCCCGCTGGGCTCACAGTCTCTTGATCCGCTCCGTCACATTCCTGGGGGCCGGAATCTACGAAGAGTTCCTCTTTCGACTCTGCCTGATTCCAGTCACCTATGCTGCCTTTCGGACGCTATTGGTCCCACACCGCTGGTCGGTCGGAGCGACGATAGTTTTGACGAGCCTGGTCTTCTCGCTCGCGCATTACCTCGGAGCACCTGACCAGGACTACTCGCTGACGGTATTGACGGACGCGGTCGTTCGAGTCCAGTCAACACGCGCGCTGTGGTTCGGGTTTGTATTTCGAACGCTGGCCGGAATGTTCTTCGCAGGACTCTTTTTCCTGCGTGGATTCGGCATCACGGTGGGAGCTCACGCCGCCTACGACGTCATCGTCGGTGCTGTACTGATCTCTGAGCTGTAATAGACGTCACCAAGGTCTACGCAGCGCGACGTTGAATGCCCATGTCCGTCATGCAGCACGTGGAACTGGTCAATAATCCTCGCTGAGCGTGTTCGCACCATTCAGACATCGACAGCGGTTCGGCAGGGACTTTCAGCGACACTGTCAGGAATGGTTCTGGACGAATGCCTCGGACCATCCACTGATACATCTCGCGGCTGAACAGAGGGGTCGGGTATTCAATCGTTTCCAGCGTTCCTGGAAAGCAGGCCAGGTGCCGAGTCCAACAGGCGACGTCGTGGTGCCCCAGATTTCCCGGCTCACGGACGATCACCAGTTCTCCTTCGGGCTTCAACTGTGCCAGTAACTCAGCCGTTGCCAGGCGAGCTCGCAGGGAAAGCAGGTTTTCCCGATGCATGTTGACGTCATCAGCAATGATCAAATCAAACGGTGCACCCAGATTTTCGGAACCGTCGAGCTTCGCAAAATGAATTTCAAATCGTGCACCTGAACGCTGTTTGGCGCTCAGGCGTTCCATGGAATCATCGATCGCTTCGACGTCGAAACCGAGTTCATCGAGCCATTCGGCCATTTCTCCGCAGTGGTCTCCGGCAACCAGCACATGTTGTCCGATCGTGTGGTTTCCACCAATCAGCACGCGACGCAACAGGCGCGCAGGCAGTGGAGGTTGCGTGACGCAAAGGTGACTCTGGCCATCCGGACGAAAAGGTCGAAGCATACGATGTCTCCAGAGACCGGTGCGGGATGGCTTCTCAGCGCAGGACAAGAAATGACGGACAGTGGGTTTCTATGCCGATTAGTGCAGCGGGTCAAGATGATTCCTGATAAATCCACAATTTCGCAACCTCTCCAGAGAATAAGACTTCGGACGTTTTGTGATCGCCAGTTTCGATGTCCACGGAACCGGAACTCTCCAAAGTAGGGACAGTACGGCTTCCAACACGTCATTCAACGGGATTCAAGTCGGCGACTGTGACTTTCGATCATCTTGTGATGGAGTCGCACGACTGTCCCCTGGAAATCTCGAGTTTCTGTAAACCCAGATGAGTACTTTACGAACAGCATCGTCGCGACCAGCCCCGGAAACCATCTCGGGAATGGTCGTGTCGTTGCTGTTCTGGGCGTCTTTGCTGAGTGCTGCGTTCCTGTTTGCGGCGGTCAGCCTGTCGCCCAAAATTCTGGAAACAATGCGGCTTCAGGACGACTACGACGGGACTCAATTCCGTCTCGTCCAGATCGAGCAGCAAAACGAACAGCTTCAGCGCGTCGTCGATGCCATCCGCCAGGATCCGGATTTTGCGACCGAGATGACGCGGATTGAGTTTGATGCCGTTCGGCAGGGTGAAGAAATCATTCCCGTCGATGCGGAGCTGAGACTTTCACCGCGCGACCTGACCCAGATGCGAACTCCGGCAATCGTTCCCCGTGCCTGGTATCGACCGCTGCTGGTTCCGTTTGCAGAGAATGATTCACTGCGAATGAGCCTACTAGGAACGGCCGCAGTACTCATCCTCGTTTCTTTCACCTGGATGCAGCCGTCGACCGCGCGACAACTTGCACGTCCGGTCGGAGCGTGCCAGTCGTTTATGCAGACAGTTCGCGCCCGCTACCTTCGGTCGGGTAGTGTTAAGGCTCCGGGTCAACGGGGATGAACTCGTAGATATCCAGTTGGCATGTCTCATCGCTGGTCACCCAGGCCCAGCGAAACTTGGTTAACGGATGTTGCCAGACGTCATCGCGCGTCGCGAACGATCGCTTCACAACGAGATACTTCAACGGGAATTGATTCAGATCTTTCAGCCCCGGACTATCCCAGGGGTAAAGCTTGAGTTGCGGATCAGCGGTTGCATTCCCTGCAGGGCGATAATACTGCGTCAGTTTTTCCTTAAGATCGACAAACGGTTTTGGAAAAAAGCCCGAATACCCGTTGATCAACGGCCGACGATGAAGCGTTCCCCAATACATCCATCCGGCGGTTTCTTCATAGTCCCGAACATTGTAGCCCGTGGGAAAGGGAAGGCAGACGACCGCATCGTCGGGCTCGGAATTTTCACGTAACCAGTGCACCCATGCGGGAACACCCGACGTGGAAGGAATTTCATAGATTGACTGACGCGGCGGCCAGACTTCCATCATTACGAGCAGGCTTGTCAGAACCAGTGGTCCCCATTGAATCCAGTGCAGGATCTCGGGAGGAATCCACGGTGCAGGGGGGATTAGTAACGCAGGATGAATCGCAGGCATTGGGTCTGCGACGGCCGGAGTGACTTCCTGATCGGGTACTTCTGAAACTGGCGGAGATCGACGCCACCGCAGTGGATTCAACAAATCCAGAAACTCGACGGATAACCAGGCGATTGCCAATTGAACAAACATGGCAAACCGAAACGGGCTGCGAATCAGCGAGAACCCTGGTACATACTGCTGCAGCATTTCGTACGGGCTGGTTCCACCCAGTACGGGAACCCACGACATGAACCACACCGTGGGGCCCAGCGACAGTCCAAATGCTATCAATCCAAATGTGAAGGCAAACAGTCCCCAACGTTTTCTTCGCCCCAGCAGAGCCGCGATCAGTCCGACGGGAACAAGCAACAATCTGGCGTTACCGCTCCCAAGGGGCCAGATATCGCGGCGTAACTCCTCTGGAAAATCCCATTGGGGAAAGCGGGTCCAGTCTGACTGCCGAACGTCGTTGGTATCGACGACGACTTCAGCGTTGGATGTGTCTGTCGCTGAAGACGAATCCTGTGGAATCGCCCCCCTGGCAACATTCGAAACTGGCAGTGCCGCACGAAAAGTCGTCGTTCGTGGAGCATCCAGGTAATCGCAAGGATGTGCGGACAGATCTCGAATCCAGCTTTGTTCACGTATCCATTGATGTTTCCCTGCCAGCGATTTCTGAACATACACCAGCGGTCCCAGGATGGATGCCGAGATCACTGCTGCGATGAATATCGACAGCCAGAATCGGACCCGAAACAGACTCGCATTCCATAACCACACCGAACTGGGGATCAGGAGCAATGTCAAAAACATCCCCCAGTAGTTGCAGAGCAGGTACGTCACACAGTACGAGCCACCCAGTTTCAGTCCGTTGCAGACGGTAGTCAGTTTTGTGTGCGTCGCTTCCACAGAAGCAGGCAGATGAGTGGCAGCAGAATACTCAAACACTGCCATCAAGGAATGAATCGTCCAGACGACGCCGAAGAGTGTCGTCAGTTGAACGACCCCGGACTGCCACCACACAAATGGCAACATCTGGCAAATCAGACCTCCACAAAATGCCAGAAGTGGATGATGGCCAACACGCAACAGAAGTCGCCGACTGCTGTATCCGTTCAGAGAAAGGATCATCCAGAGATAGACATTATAGGCCAGTATCTTGTTGCCTGTCAGCCAGATGACAGGTGCCACCACCACCATCAGAGGCTGTGCCTCCGAGAATGCAAATGTTCCCATGGTCGGGTGAAAGATCGGCGCATTCCAGTAGTCAGCAAAACCGGAAGAAAGCCGATCGGAATTCCACCACAAGGTCCAGACATTCAGCAACGGGACCGTCGATTCGGCTTCGAATCCCAGGGAAATTGCCGAACCCGGCTGGAATGCCAGGGGCCAGGATGCGAATAACGCAATTGCCAGGTACATCCCCCACCAGCAAAACTCACGTCGCCACGTCGAACGCCAATCAACATTGGATGAATCGCTGCCCGTCATACCATCACCAGCTTGCAGGACTCATCGATCTTCCAACGTGGTACCGGCGTTGACGCGGCTTCCTGCCACGTGATGACCCCATGCATTACTCTGGTACGAGGACGATCTTGCCCCGCAGTGTTCCCGCCTTGTTCAAGGTATTGTCCTCTTGAAGCTTGTGGGCTAATGCCGCTTCACTGAGTGGCATGATCTTGCCGATCTGCGGACGCCAGCGATTCAGTTCGTACAGGGCGTTCAACCCATCACCTGCAGATCGCTGTTCTTCGGGAGTACCGTTGAACATCGCAAAGCCGATCAGTCGCAGATCCTTCACGTAGAACGGGCCGACCGGCAGTTCCGGACGTGCCTGACGTCCGGCCATCAGCACAATTCGACCTCGAGGTGCCATCAGGCTGATTGTTCGGTCGAGTGTCGGTTCACGCTGGGTTTCAATCCAGAGCTGAATTCCACCATGCGGCAGGCTGAAGGCACGTAACTGGTCGTCCAGATTCGGGGCGCGATAGTCGAGTGCCAGATCGGCCCCAAGGTTCCTGCAGGCCGCCAAACTTTCGTCGCTGCCGCCTGTCGTGACGACGAATGCACCCGTTGCCTTTGCCAATTGAACGACGCACGACCCGACTCCACCAGCACCCCCGTTGACGAATACGACTTCGCCCGGGTGCAGATCTGCATGTTGAAACAGCCCCATGTGAGCGGTCAGTCCGACGAGTGCTCCGGCGGCCGCTTCTGTGTCGCTCATTGCTTTCGGTGTACGATAGAGCCACCGTTCATCGACCGCAGCGAAATCTGCAAACGTCCCCTGACGTCCGAACAACCCCTGATTGCTTCCCCAGACTCGGTCACCGATCGCAAACCGCTTCACTTCGGTTCCGACCTTGACCACGGTCCCCGCCAGATCGCAACCAATGATATACGGGAAGCGACTTGCCATCGCGACCGCGCCGGCTCGGATATAGGTATCAATCGGATTCACCGACACCGCACCGACTTTCACCAACACTTCATTAGCGCGGGGTTCGGGGGTGGGCAATTCTCCGTATTCAATCACGGATGCCGAACCTGTTTCGCGAATAAACGCCGCCTTCATACTGCAAACTCCGACTTGACCACGGGAAAACCGCGGAACGCTCGCCGAGACAAAACCTCCGGGATTGTACCGGCGAATCACGTTCGTCGAAACTGACCCCGAAATTCCGTCAGGTCCAATGCCTTTTTGAAGCTGGGCAGGATGCAGGGTGGGACCAGCGGCAATTCGCCGCGCCGACCCACCATCAATTCTCAATATTTCCCTATGATGGGCCGGCGCTCGAAGCGAGCTGGTCCCACCCTACAAACTCCAAGACCGAAGCGCCCGATACCGGGACTCGGAATGGCGATTACTCTGACACATCCAGCCCTCAAACCTCGTTTTCAGCCCGAAAAACGACGGCCGGCGGACCAATCAGTATCCGAGCGATCTCTGGATGATGTGCGACAACCCGTTCCACTTCGCTCGCGGCACACTTCAGCGATTCTGCCGCCTCGATCAAAGAGATCACCGGACGCTCGGCCAGAAGTGTGGCAAGTTCTTCGACTCGCAGACTTTCGACATGTCCTGACTTCGGATTTCCGACAATTTCGTCAACGAAATCACGCAGTCCATCGGGAAGATGTCGTCGCAGCCACTCTTCGACAGTTTGAGGTGTAACGGTCTGGCCATCACGTGCCAGATCGCCCGATTTGGCTTCCGACAGCAATCCTCGCAATGCATCCAGTGCCGCGAAGACTTCTGTCGAATGTTCGACAATCTCTGCTCCCTGGTCTGCCAGATGAGCCAGTGCCTGACTGGCCACCTTCGCACCCTTCGACAGCGGTACGCGACCATCGCGAAGCACGATCAGTCTCGAAAGTCGTTCCGGCGTGAATTGGGTCTTCAGACGTTTTAGTTGTGCCGTGACGCTGTTCATATTCGCCTGAGTACAAATGCTGATTCCCGTTCGACCCGACGGACCAGCAAATATCAATGGCACGTCGGGCAACTGATCGTCGCGAACCGGCCCCCATTGCGGTGCCAATATTTGAACCAGTTGCGGCAGGCCGTGACGCACGATGTCTTCGGTCAATTCCGGACGATTCAGCGACACAGTCCGTTCGACCCGTGTCTTCCATTCCTCATCGAGAAACGTTTCAACTCGTTCGGCTGGATTGCTAGAGTCCGTCGTCGATACGGGGGCAATAACAGGTGCGGTCTCGGCAGTTGATCCACGAGCAATCCAGGTGGCGAACCGATCGGCGCAGGTTGCGATTAATCGTCGGGGTGTCAGTTCATCGACTGCGGAAAGTCGCTGGAAATCAGCAGGTTCCAGTGGCCAGAGTGAATCGGCAGATGTCGGTCGCACAAATGTCGAACCGGCCAATGCCAGTCGGGCTGCGATCAGCTTTTCGGCTTGCGATCGAGTCAACGTCGCCAGCGATCGCGCCCCAAGTGAGGTCATGCGGTCATAATCGGCTCCTCGCGACTTGTCCTTCAATTCCGTCGCAAACGAAGACTGGACGCACGAGATGATCAGCACGTTCGATGTTTCATCATGCAGCGTGCTGGCGAGTTGCCCGAATGCGAACAGGCCTTCTCGATCACCAACCGAAGCCTGCAGAGCTTCGACCTGATCGAGACTCAGAATCACGGGTAAGTCATTTCCTGCCAGGCGACAAAGCATCAGTACTACACGACGCGCCTCATGTTCACGGTCTTCATCGGTCCCTTCGTCCTGCGACAGTTCGAGTCGAGCCAACGCCTCTTCGGGCAGTGAATCGCCACCCAGCCAGGCTCGCAGATCACGTCGATGACGTCCGAACGCCAGATGTTTGAAGGCAATGGTCGTATTGCGGTCTAGAAACAGGCTGTCGGCGACACGTTCCAGCAACTCTTCCAGAGCAGCGGGATCGGTATCCAGCATGTATTCGTACCACGGTTCCAGATCACCATCGGCAATTCGGATCTCTGCGAGTCGATGAAACAGGATTCGTTCGAACTGTGATCGTTGTCCACGAACCGGACGAAACCAGTCTTCAACCAGAGTGCGGCGGACATGCCGCCAGATCATCCGGGGACTCGCCTGCAGCCGAACCCACACAAATAGACTTTCATCACGGTCTGTGGCCGTGGGGGCCTTCAGCGTAAGCTGACTGCGCAATCGGCTGAGCAGGTGGGTCTTACCGGCTCCGGCCGCCCCGTGAATCAGCAATGCGGCCGACCGATGTTGCTTTCGGACGTGATCGATGCCACGCAGGCATTCTTCGAATACCACCGACTGAATTTCTGGAACATCAGCGGACGCCTCGTCCCAGGGGTTCGAGACGATCGCGTCACGAAACGGATTCATCAGACATCCCTTCGAAAGATTCTCTGTCGAATATTTCACGGTCGAAAAATTCACTGTGCAGATTCTCGACGGAGCGCCATTCCAACATAGTACGTCCCCGCACCATCTGTCACGAGTTCATCGCGTTCGGCCGGTGACAAACCGCCGGCAAAATCGTGCCGATGTAACATCAGCCGCCCCTGTCGAGCCAGCCCCAGGATTTCCTGGTCGAATAGCATTTTCTCGAGTTTGGCGGCGCGGCGTAGTTCGCGAGCCGCCACCAGCGCACCGCTGTCAGCGGCGGGTTCGATGCTGCGCATCAATGCGATCAGGTCGACCTTCAATTCCTCCGACGGCATCTCTACGTTTTGGAGAGCGACTGCCCCCCCGCCAAAAGGGACTCCCGTCGATTCGACAAGTTGCACCAGGGCTCGACGAAGAACCTCGTCAGGGACACTGGCTCCCTTCAACTGACCAACAATCTTTGAAAGTTGGACGCCCAGATCGTTCAGGTACGGTTCCGGGGCCGGCGGACGGTTTCCGAAAAGTGATGTCTTTTTCTTCGGAAGTGGCGGATGCTCAAACAGCTTTTGAGCATCAAGCAGTCCTTGGAAAGCGTTGAGAAACAGTTCTTCCGTCAGTTGTTTGACCGCTTTCCTGAGGTCCGTTTTTGCGAGTGATCCTTTCTTGTCGAGCGTCTCAAGAATCAGCGAGCGTGCGAACTCATTCTGATCGCGATCCCAATACCGTGGCTTACCTTTGGCCGTTTTCGGAGGAAACGTCTGCAATCGCTCTGCGGCGACAAACTCATCAAGAATCGGCGTGACTTTCGCCTCACTCAATTTGTGAGGCGGCGCGAGCAACTTCGCAACCTGCCCCGCCGTGACGGGTTCGGATGTCTGCTGGATCTGCTGAAACACATAGTCACGCGTTTCTTGTGATGGAGCAGTAACCGCCTTGGATTTCGCCATAGACTCAAACTTTCTGAACGGACCGAAATTTTCAGAATCTTCCACGACCGCAAAAAGCGATGCGGATGTCAAACAGGGATGCTGCTGCAATTGCTGCCGGACCTGTTCCCGCCAACCATGCAATGACAATATCAACGTTTGTTTGCAAACAATCTCATGGCAGATTTGCCATGACCCAAGCGTCGAGATCATTCAATTCTCGCTCATAGCCACCCGACAGAATGGGGAATCGGCACCATGTCTTTGGGTCAAGGTTTTCATCGTCCAAATGAAATGACGGAGCAAACCGCTCACGCTTCCACTGGTTGCGACACCAGAGCGTAAAGAATCGCCGGACCCAGAACCCAGACTGTTTCAAATCGTATTGCGGAAACGTCTCACGCAGGTGCCATAAAGTTTCCAGCGGGGTTCGTTTGTCGCGAATGGACGAACGTTCAATGGCATCAAGAACATCGTAGGGCATCAAGTCATCTTCGTCCGTCTGATGTGACTCGTGCGGCCGCAACTCTGCCGTCGGGGGTTGAACATTGACCAGGGCCAGTTCCGGATGGGGACGATCCCCCGCAGGGCCAGTCGATTCCATCCAGCGCAGCCAGTGCCGCAAGAAGGCCTTGTCGATCCCGGTGATCGGCGAAAGTCCCCCTGATGTGTCACCATCCATCGTCGCATACCCGACGGCTGCCTCACTGCGATTGCTGGTCGCCAGCAGCAGCGCCTGCCGAGTGTTAGCCATCATCCAGACTCCGGGTGATCGCACGCGCGCCTGAATGTTCTGGAGAGCCAGGTCATCCTGTTCCCACGTCATGTCGCGTCCCAGTGCCTTGGCGACCATCGTCACGTAGTCACGGACGAGTTGATCGACGTCAAACTGATGAAACTCCGCTCCAATCCCGTCTGCGACCGCTTGCGCTGCATTGAGCGTCGTCTCGGTACTGTTTTTCGTCGACTGATAGATGCACGTCAGCAATCGGCGCACAACCGCACGATTGTCGCTCGCGTCAATTAACTGGGGAATGTAACTCAGTTTGGCCAGGAACTGCTCGCGACCCAGTTCAGCAATTCCGAACTCCACCAGCATCGCACACAGTAAAGAAACCGCAGCCGAGTCTGCGCCGCCACTGATGGAAACGACAAACCCTCGCGAACGACTCTTTCGCAGATAATCAAACAGTGCGAGCGCAACCGCACGCGCGAACTCTTCCTCTTTCAGATCGGGACCGACTTCCCACGGCAGCGGTTGAGGCCTTTCGACGACATAGCTCGACTTCTGGAACTGAAACGGAAACCGAACGACGTTGTCGTTGGGGTCGCCAATCAGTGGACGGAAACTTCCTGTGCGAGCACGCCCCATGCGAATTTCGTCGATATCCAGCGTGGCACTCGTCACGGCAGAATCGGCATAGCTGAATCGAGGGCCTGCCGCGAGCATGCGTCCCGCCTGCGCGATCAACGCCCCGCCATCGTAGATTGCTCGTCCCGATTCATTTCCCACGAGATTCGAATAGACATAGCCAACACTGAACGCCCGTGAGCCTTCCAGTACGAAACGTTGACGGACGCCGTGCTTTCCAAACGCAAAGTGACTGGCGCTCGGATTCAAAATGATGTCAACACCCCGCTCTGCCAGTTCCGCTCCCGGCCGATTAGCAACCCAGGCGTCTTCGCAGATCTCGAATCCGATGCGAACGTCACCGACATCAAACAACAGGTCACCAAACGGCAGCGCTTGTCCGCCAATCTCCACCTGTTCTCGAGCATTATTTGGCCAGCGTTTGAACCACCGAGGCTCGTAATGAATTCCTTCGCCAGCGAGGTGCTGCTTGGCAACGATTCCCAGCAGGTTCCCATCGACAGCCAGAGCAGCCGTATTGAAGAGTGCACCACGATGCAGCAGGGGCAGTCCGAACGAGACCGCAATTCCCTGAGTTTCCGGAACAAGTTCCAACAGAAGTTTTTGCGCCATCGCCTGCGTGCCGCTGGAGAGGAACGCATCTTCGCAACCGTATCCGGTAATGCAGAGTTCCGGAAGGCAGAGGATTGCCACCTGCTGTCGCCGCGCCTCATGAATGGCGTCGACGATCGCTTTGCGATTCGCGTCCCATGCCAACGGAGTCGTGTTGAGCACCGCGGCCGCCACCTTGATCAGTCGCATGAAGCGTCCTTGTCGTTTTCCAAAAAAGTGATGCTGTTCGAGTTGCTGAATTCTATACGATCGGCCGACGAACGGACACATCACAGGAAGACGACTTCGTCGTACCCCTCATTCAAACTTCAATTTCATGACTTCCGCCTGCCAGCGCACCTTGAATTCCTCCAGGTCTTTTTCCCGCAGAATCAGCTTGAGGGTCTCCAGGCCCGATGGGTCATCCGCCACATTACTGCGAAACGCATGGTAAAACTTTCGTAGCAATCCTCGCTCCTGCAGGTAGTAGCACAGGTATCGTGCCTGCGAGTAGTTCGTCCCCTTGTCGCGGTCGTAAAATTCGCGGGTTGTCGTTCGGCACAGAGTTTCAAACGATGGCACCGTATCCTTGCGAATTGCGGTCTGCAGGCCTTTCAAACGCCAGTTGGTCATGCCGATAATCCGACCATTTCGTTCATTCGACTGCTCGTACAATGAAGCCAGGCCTTCATTAAACCACGACGGACACCCGGGAAAATTCGACTCCATGAACGGATGCACGATTTCATGCACCAGTGTTCCGCCACCCGTGGCAATATTCATGAACAGAGCTTTGTCTGCTGATGAGTAAAATCCATACGGTGTCGACGGCTTATGTTTCGTCAGGCGAATGGTGTGCTCCTCGTAGCTGTTGGCATCCTGAAACAGCCAGATATCCAGAATCGCAACGGGGTCTCGACTGAAGTATTCTTGTTTCAAGTGATCGACAGCCCATTTGATGGTCTTTTCGGCACGAACCTTCACGGTCTCCAGAGGTTCGTCACCAATCACGACAAACGGCTTTTGGATCACGACCGAAAAGCCATCATGAGGCAATCGCTTTTTCAGTTCCTTGAGATGCTGGTCATAATCCGCCTTGGGAAACGAGTCTTCCGTAGCGGGAGCATTCGGCCGGTCTGCTGCACTCGAATTCTGAACCGTTAAAAGGGCGAGTGAGAAGCCAAGAACGAACAGCGAGACCAGCGGTAGAATCCGTCGCTCGTCGGTGATATCCGTCTGATTGTCAGCCAACGATAAGCCTGAGAATAAATTGCGCATTCGATTCCCCTTGGACTGAGACTCCGTTCGGAGGGAATCTTAACTTGCCGAACACGTCTTGGGGAATATGGGATTGCCCGCTGGGTTCAGATCACAAAGGCACGCAACGCGGGTAACTGTTTAGGGAGGGCGGTGCCAGATAGTCGTGGTTCGCTCCGCGAACCAACGCTGCATTTTTGTTATGGCAACTCAAATATTCGCATCGTCCTCAGAAGTCTTGTCAACCAAGAAGCGTTGGTTCGCGGAGC
>CAIWEX010000694.1 GCA_903911795.1 uncultured Schlesneria sp. | reverse complement strand
TTCCAACAACGGCTCACAGAGAACCTGCCTCGCTCGGTTTTCCTGCAGGCTTTCAACCAAAGCGATGACGTCCTGCTCCAGCTCACTCCCGTCGCGATAGGCTCCCGGCGGCAAGACTTCGCCAATGACCGCCGCCCGCGATTGCTGAAGACGCCATTCAATCAGCGTCAGCCATCGTCGCCAGGTCTCCATTGAAGCCATAGACTGAACGGACTGCTCCAGTGCTGGCCACCGGCTGACTGACGCGGCAATCCGCGACTTTAACGTCTCTGAACCGGCGACTTCGTTTTCAGAAATTGACAGGAATTCGGAAAGCTGCCGACAACGCTGCAAGTGAGCGTCAATTGCGGCTGCTCGCAGTAAATACAGAGTCTTGCGGGTTATCTCGCTGGTGACATGAGGATGGCCGTCACGGTCGCCACCAATCCATGAGCCAAACTTCAAAAAAAGAGGGACATGAAAATCTGTACCGGGATAACAGTCGGACAAGGCGCGACGCATGTCCCGGTAAATCTCTGGAACAACTTCCCAGAGTCGGGGAGCGATCGACAAGCCGCGACGGACTTCCTGCAGAACCGTCGGTCGGGAAGGACGCAGAAACTCGCTTTGCCAGAGCACGACCAGTTCGGTACGTAGCTGGTTCTCAAGTTTCCGACGTTCTCGCGGCAAAAGATCGTCTCGCTCCAGTTCTTCCAAAGTCTGTCGCATCCGCCGGATCTTTGATCTGTGGCTGCGTCGCTTGGCTTCGCTGGGATGCGCTGTGAAAACGAGTTCGATCGACAAACGATTAAGAGCGGCCTGTACCTCATCAGCCGTCATGCCTGCATCGCGCATCTTCAGAATCGCGTCCCCAATCGACTCGTAACGCGGATGAGGATGCCGGTCACGTTCCCGAGACCGCAAGACTCGAACGCGGTGCCGATCCTCGGCAAGATTGGCGAGGTCAAAAAAGATGCTGAAGGCGCGAGTCACAATCCGAGCATCTGATTCGTCCAGCGATCCAATCACTCGCGTCAGTTCAGACTCTGCGGACGGATCACCTGCCCTCCGTTCGCGCGACAGCTTGCGGATTTCCTCAACCCGATCCAGCGCATGGTCTCCGACCAGTTCCCGAATGACTTCGCCAAGCATGTCACCCAGAAACCGAACATCGCGACGAAGCAATTCCTGACTGACAGTTTTCACGTTTCTCAATTCTTCAGTAACCGCATTGAACTAAAGTGCCACCTTGACGAACGGACGCCTCTCACTGTTGGCAACCCGCGTTTTCGGCGAATCGCCGGCCCCGTTCTGATCACGATCAAGCCTTGCGGACGATCGTTCTGAGAGATTCAACGCTCTCGCCTGACGGGGTGAAACATGGCGGGTTATCTGTGAGTCTCGTTGACGGAACAACCCCTCCCAGGGATCGATGACGTGCGGATCGTCGCGAAAAGCGATACACGCATAGGCAACGATGATGCAGGCCAAGGTGAAAATGAGAATATGAAGCACGTATCCGCTCCTGTATAATATATGAAATTGGCCTTTCAGGGGCTGCCGGGATGATCCTGACCGCTGCTAAAACCGGCCGCACGTGCGTAGTGTAATACGCGACACCCGTGTCGTCAATTGTCCGGCGCATAATTTCGGCAGCGGGGGCGACTGGGCTGAACTCGATTCCCTTTCACTCACGACAATTTGCAAAAATCCGTCTTGTCGGCGGACACGCCTGGGGAGTGCCGAGCAGCCCTCGTACTCTGGTCGATGTGCAGCGACGTCTGCTGCAGTCTCTTTTCGACAGCTGAATTCACGTTGACTCGCCGTAAATGCGAAGCGGTGTGCATCTGCCGGATTCGTCGGGGAAATCGCAGGCCGAAATCTTGCCAGCTTCGCTGAGTGTCCAGTTCACGGAGCTTTCAGGTTGCTGTGATTAGCCAAGAACTGGCACCTATGCAGGAACGGAACCGCAGCGTTTCGAATCACGAGTTCGGCAATCCGAAACGCAGGCTGCAATTCAGACAGATTCTTACGTCGCTTTAACTTCCGCCATCAATACACGAAGTGCATTTCCTGAATTCTTCGTAGGAAACAGCCTCTGACCGAGGAGAGGCGTTGGACGAATCTCGATACACGACATAAAATACCTGCATTCGGGGTCATGATAAGCAAAGCGTGAGCGTCGCTTGACGTGCCGAACCAGAGTCTTGCAACGCCGTAATGAAAACGGAGTACCTGCGATGAGCGATCTGCTGCAGTTGATACGACATAAATTTCGATTGATTGTCGCCTTGGCCGGTGTCGTTGGGCTTGGTGTGGAAGCGGGCATTAACTGGGAAATGGTGTCCAGCAAAGGCTTAGAACTCGTTTCATACGTCATGAACGGTTCGCAGCGGCCAGAACATCACCACGAAGCCCATAAGATCCTGGCCACAAGCCCTCAGTCAAAGTCCATCACGCTCACACAACAGTATGTCTGCCAGATCCATTCGCAACGGCATATCAAGGTTCGTGCCTTGGAGATGGGGTATCTCGAGGCAATCCCGGTCAAGGAGGGGCAGCGGGTCAATGAGGGTGACCTGTTATTCAAGGTCCGGCCAATTCTTTACCAGTCAAAGCTGGATGCCGAGTCGGCTGAGGCCCGGCTCGCTCAACTGGAATTCAACTTCACCAAGAAGCTTTTCGATGACAAGGTAGTTTCGGAGAACGAAGTCGCGCTGCTTCAGGCGAAACTGGCGAAGGCTCAGGCCAAGGTCCAGCTGGCAGCGGCAGAACTGGATTTTGCCACAGTCAAAGCTCCGTTCGACGGTATTGTTGATCGGCTGCAACTGCAGCAGGGGAGCCTGGTCCAGGAGGGAGAAGTCCTGACGACGTTGTCCGACAACAGTGTCATGTGGGTTTACTTCAACGTCCCCGAGGCGCAATACCTGGAGTACATGAACAGCCAGCGTCAGCATAAGCATGAATTGCAAATTGAACTCGTGCTGGCAGACCACACGAAGTTCCCGCAGGTTGGCAAAATCGGGGCGATCGAAGCAGACTTCAATAATCAGACCGGGAACATCAAGTTCCGGGCAGATTTTCCGAATCCGGACCATCTGCTGCGTCACGGTCAGACGGGCACCATCGTGATCAGTCGCGTACAAGAAGACGCGATCGTGATCCCGCAGCGGGCGGTCTTTGAAGTTCTCGCCAAGCAATATGTCTACGTCGTCGACGAGGATGATGTGGCCCACCAGCGCGAGATCGTCGTTCAGGACGAACTGGAAGACATCTACGTCCTGAAAAGTGGTGTTGGCGTCAGCGAGAAAATCATTCTGGAGGGAATTCGACAAGTTCGCGACGGCGACAAAGTGGAATACGAAGATCGGCAAGCCGACGAAGTTGCTCAGAACCTGAAATTTCACGCGGAATAGCAACCGCTCTCGGGCGGTTGAAGCACGACAACTCCATGGACCCTCTCTAAAAACATGTTTTCAAGATTCCTCCATCGACCGGCGCTGGCGATCGTCATCTCGATCATCATCTTGTTCCTGGGGGGACTCTCGATCAAGACACTGCCGATCTCCCAGTTTCCCTCAGTCGCACCACCCAGCGTGGTCGTCACGGTGGCTTATCCGGGTGCCAGTGCCAACGTGCTGGTTGATTCCGTTCTGGTGATTCTTGAGCAGGCCATCAACGGCGTGCCTGACATGCGTTACATGGCTTCAGCCGCCACCAGCGCCGGCGAGGCCACGATCCAGATTGTCTTCGAGCCCGGGACGGATCCAAACGTCGCGGTCCTGAATGTCCAGAACCGGATCCAAACGGTGAAAAACAGACTCCCTCCGCTCGTGGAGCGTGAAGGGATCATCGTCATGCAGGCCATGACGAGTATGTTGATGTACGTGAATATCTACAGCACGGACAAAGGACACGATCAGAACTTTCTCTACAACTATGCATTCGTCAATCTGCTGCCAGAGATCAAGCGTGTTCGCGGGATCGGCAGTGCGACAATCCTCGGCAGCCGCCAGTACGCGATGCGAGTCTGGCTGGATCTGGACCGGATGCGTGCCTACAACCTGTCATCCGAAGATGTCATGAAAGCTCTGGCAGAACAGAGCATGATCGGCTCGCCCGGACGGTTGGGCCAGGCCACCGGGAAAAAATCGCAATCGGTCGAATACGTTCTGACGTGGGTGGGCCGCTACAACAAGCCAAAGCAGTACGAAGATATTATTCTCAGGGCCAACGACGATGGCGAAATCATTCACCTGAAGGATGTGGCCGACGTCGAGTTGGGTCCGTCGTACTACAACATCTATTCTGACATCAACGGCAACCCCTCAGCCGCGATCGTTCTCAAACAACTCCCCGGTACAAACGCCGCCGTTGTCATCGAAGAAGTCAAGAAGCAGCTTGAAGAGATCAAGGAGTCGTCGTTTCCCCCTGGGATGACATTCGAAGTCAGCTACGACGTTTCCAGTTTCCTTGAGGCTTCCATCGAGCAGGTTCTGCATACCTTGTTCGAAGCGTTCGTACTGGTGTCGCTGGTGGTCTACCTGTTCCTCGGTGATGTCCGTTCGACACTGATACCGACGCTGGCTGTTCCGGTGTCCTTAATCGGAACATTCTTCTTTCTGCAGATGTTCGGCATGTCGATCAATCTGATCACTCTTTTCGCACTAGTGCTGGCGATCGGGGTTGTCGTGGACGACGCGATCGTGGTCGTGGAAGCAGTGCATGCCAAAATGCACGAGAAGCACCTTTCGCCATATCAGGCAACCAGGGAAGTTGTGAACGAAATCAGCGGTGCGATCATTGCCATCACGCTGGTGATGACGGCGGTGTTCGTTCCCGTGACATTCATGACCGGTCCGGTCGGAACCTTTTACCGACAATTCGGAATCACGATGGCGACATCCATCATTCTATCCGGCATCGTGGCCCTGACACTGACGCCCGTACTTTGTGCGATGATCCTGAAGCCTCATACGGGGGTCAAGAAACGCGGCCCGCTGGGGTTGTTGCTGTACGCATTTGACCGTGGCGTTGATAAGGTTACGCGAGGTTATGCGGCATTCCTGCGTCCGATCGTCACTCAGCGCATGTTCACACTATTGGTCATTGGAGGCTTTTGCGCGGGAATTTACGCAGTCAACACCAAGCTTCCCGCTGGCTTCATCCCGCTGGAGGACCAGGGGATGATCTATGGAATCATCCAGACTCCCCCAGGTTCGACGATCGAGTACACTAACGCCAAATCACATGAATTGCAGGACATTGCGAAGAGTATCGAAGGGGTCAACTCCGTCTCCTCACTGGCCGGTTACGAAGTTCTGACAGAAGGTCGTGGATCGAATGCCGGAACCTGCCTGATTAATTTGAAGCCATGGGCTGAACGTAAGATGACTTCGAAGCAGATCATTCAGGAACTTGAGCACAGAGGCCGTGAGATGTCCAACGTGAAGCTAGAGTTCTTTGAACCCCCCGCAGTCCCGGGTTTCGGCGCGGCCGGAGGATTCTCGGTTCGTGTTTTGGATAAGACAAACACGATGAACTACAAGGAATTGGGTGAAGTCACCGACAAGTTCATGGAGGCTTTGTCGAAACGCAAGGAAGTGAAAGGCCTGTTCACCTTCTTCGCCAGCAACTATCCCCAGTATGAAGTGGTCATCAATAACGACGTCGCCATGCAGAAAGGGGTGTCGATCAGAAAAGCGATGGACAATCTCTCGGTAGTCGTCGGCAGTACCTGGGAGCAGGGATTCATCCGCTTCGGCCAGTTCTACAAAGTCTTCGTTCAGGCAAAACCAGAGTTCCGCAGGTATCCCGAAGATCTGGAAAATATGTTCGTCAAGAATGATGACGGAGAAATGGTTCCGTACTCGGCATTCATGAGGATCGACAAGAGGCAGGGGTTGAATGAAATCAACCGCTATAACCTGTATCCATCTGCCGCCATTCAAGGGGCACCGGCCCCCGGCTATAGCAGCGGCGAAGCCATCAAAGCGATCCAGGAGGTCGCTGCCGAGACGTTACCTCGCGGTTATGGCCTTGGTTGGGAAGGCCTTTCCTACGATGAGGCGGGTAAAGGAAACCTGGCGATCTATATCTTTCTGATCGTCGTCGTATTCGTCTATCTGGTACTGGTCGGACAATATGAGAGTTTCATCCTGCCCCTGGCAGTCATCCTGTCGCTACCGGTGGGAATCTTCGGCTCCTTCCTGTTCCTGCAGCAAATGGGATTGGCAAACGATGTCTATTGCCAGATTGGTCTCGTCATGCTGGTCGGCCTGCTGGGCAAGAATGCAATCCTCATCGTCGAATTCGCTGTGCAACGGCACCACGAAGGATTGAGCCTCAAGGAAGCCGCGATCGAAGGTGGGCAACTGAGATTCCGGCCGATTCTGATGACATCGTTCGCGTTTATTGCCGGTCTGATCCCATTGGTTCGAGCCACGGGCCCCGGGGCCATCGGAAATCGTACGATTGGCACCACTGCAGTCGGTGGAATGCTGCTGGGGACCATAATCGGGGTGCTGGTGATTCCCGGCCTTTACTACCTGTTCGGCCAGATCACCGACAACAGCGGAAAGTTTATCCAGGATGAGTCAGATGAACCCCTGAGTGAGACCATCGAACATCCGGTTCCTCACCACGTATAGTCTCAAAGGCAATCCGGTCTCGCATCGAGAAGTCAAACCGGCCTTCAGACGCCTGCAGACTTCTTCGACGCGAGATCAAGTCCATCTGATGTACGTGATCGTTCCTCTCACGGGATACATTCGAGAATCATTACAAGCCATGAGCCGGGAAGATGTCATTCACGAGATTGAAGAGAGGTATCGACTGTCCGGTCGATCCTTCAATGAATTTCAACGTCGTCACTGGGCTGCGACAGAAGCGATGAAACTCGGTCGGGGCGGAATCTCGATCGTCAGCAAAGCTCTGCGAATCTCCCCCAATACGATCAAGAAGGGAATTCAAGAAATCGTAACAGGTCGAGCGGAGTTGTTATCTGTCGCGAATGCACGAATCCGTAAACCCGGGGGAGGACGAAAGTCGAACAGATCATCGGCGACTCACTCGCTTCAACAGACGGCAGTCGAAGTCACTGCGCCGACTCAGTCACAGCCACGTTCCCTGGACGGTCCCAGTAAAGTTCGGCAGGACACATCACCTATTGAAATCGACGCGGAATCCAACTCCGGTCAACATGATTGACCTCTGGAAATGTAGCCGTGACTCCAAAGGTCCGTATCGGACTTGGGTCACAGACCGCCATGTCGTTGAAGATCTACCTCGTGCGACTGACATCTTCTTCCCGCACATCGGCAGTTTCCGCCGTATGGTTGGCACAAAATGTTCACTCGCGAGCTACCCGAAACCTGCATTTTCGTCACGTTATTCATTTCCTCCATCTCTCCTCGCTTTTGCTTTCCCCCACAAGCCTCGCAGTCGATTATTTAATCAGTCGACTGCGAAAGTGCAGATTGGGATCTGGATGAAGGTCTGACGAGATGACAGCACCCGCACGCTATGTCATTTCCGCCCTTCATCACTTGCCAGGCAGGATTGCTGTCAAGCCCCCATTCATCAAGGATGAGAGAGATGAACCTCGTAGCGCGAGCTTCGTTGACGAACCACAAGAATTGGGCGATCGCGATGGTGGTCGCCAGTACCCTTCTGACGGTTCTGCCGGGTTGCGGAATCCCAACGCTTCGCAATCCGCTGGCCGGGCGAGAATTACCGGACACCTTCAATGGCGAAGTCAGCTCAGAGAACTCCGCTCAAGTTGGGATTGAAGAGTTTTTCAATGACCCGATCCTGACGAACTTGATCAGCCAGGGTCTGACTGAAAACTACCAACTGAAGATCCTGGGCGAAGAAATTGAGATCGCCAACAACGAGGTCTTGAGACGACGCGGGGCCTATCTTCCGTTTGTGAATATCGGGGCGGGAGCGCGACTGGACAAGTTCAGTTCCTTCACACTGCTTGGGGCCGACAACCGGTTAAATACGCTACCGAGTGGAAGCAACTTTCCCAGTCCGTTGCCAAACTTCCTGACCGCCGCCAACGTCTCCTGGCAGGTCGATATCTGGAGGCAACTGCGAAATTCCCGCGATGCTCAAATCCTGCGTTACCTCGGCACTACCGATGGGCGAAACTACGTCGCAACGCGTCTGGTCGCCGATATTGCCGAGAACTACTACCAGTTGCTGGCACTCGACAAACGGATGGAGAACCTGGACCGCACCATCGCTCTTCAAGAGAAAAGTCTTGAGTTTTCCAAGGCCCGGAAAGAAGGAGCCCGCGGTACCGAACTGGCCGTCCAGCGATTCCAGGCCGAGGTTCGCAAGAACCAGAGTGACAAGCTGGTCATCAAACAGGGAATCATTGAGGCCGAAAACCGTATCAACTTCCTCGTTGGCCGCTATCCGCAACCTGTCGACCGTTCGACAGAATTCTTCGACTTGAACATGCACCCGCTGAGTCTCGGTGTCCCCTGTGATCTCCTGTTGAATCGCCCCGACATTCGCCAGGCCGAGCGAGCCCTCGAAGCGGCTGGGCTGGACATACTGGTCGCCAGAGCCAATTTCTATCCGAAACTGAACATCTACGCAGGAGTGGGATACGAAGCCTTCAACGCCAAGTATCTATTCATGACGCCTCAATCCCTGGTCTACAACGTCGCGGGTGACCTGGTTGCTCCATTGATCAACAAGAAGGCAATTCAGGCCGAGTACATGAACGCGAACGCCCGGCAATTGCAGGCGCTCTACGACTATCAGCGGATCGTCCTCAACGCATTCACCGAAGTGACCAACCGCATGTCCAAGGTGCAGAACTACACGGCGAGCCTTGAAATCAAGAAACAGCAACTGGAAGCACTCGAAGCTTCGGTCGACTCCGCAACCAAGCTGTTCCAGGGGGCTCGAGTGGAATACATGGATGTCCTCTTCGCCCAGCGTGACCTGCGGGATGCCAGGATGACCTTCATCGACGCCAAGAATGAGCAACTCTCCGCGATCGTCAATACCTATCAGGCACTCGGTGGCGGTCTGGTGAATTTCCAATATCCCAATGGGGTCGTCGTTTCGATGCCGGAATCAGAGTTGCCATCGCCAACGGTCCCTAACGAAGATGCCCCGACCTTGCTGCCACCGTCACCTGAAAAAGGTGAGGAAAAGAAGGAATGACGGTCGGCACCAGTTGTTCCAAGTGGCCTATTATCTTGATCGCGAAGCGATCCCAGAACGTAGCCGGGAGTTGCAGCCTGTTGTTTATACATAACTCCAAATATTTCAATTTTTTACGGCATGAGAT
>CAIWEX010000693.1 GCA_903911795.1 uncultured Schlesneria sp. | reverse complement strand
TGTGAGTCCGATATTCGCTGAGATCTTTTTCCATCACAGCCTGCCGCACCGTAAACGCAACACGGTGGCCGTCTGGTGAAACCTGGACACTGCCGACTCGCTTGACCTGCATCATCAGCGACGGGGACCACGACATAGGCTCGTCTGCTTCGACACGTGTGGTGGCGACCAGTATCACTGCAGTCAGAATCAGTGTTGTGACTGCAGTGCTCCTGACAGAACTCCTGGAATCTCGATTGGTCGTCTTAAACATGGGTGATCGCCTGAGAAAAGTAGGATGTCCACTGCCGATGGTTTCAGGTCTGCGGAATCGTTTACGCTTGTTTTATCACGGTGTCCCCGCGATCGCGGGAACCAATTTCATGCGGTTGGCCGTGACACCTTCGACTTTCGCTCGTGAATAGGCCAACGGAAAATACTTGAAGTCAGCCCAGAGCGGCAGCAGGTCGTCGTAGTGCGGACTGCCCAGTTGTCCAGATTGGCCCGGAGTACTGGTCGCCATTCCCAGATCCCAATCTGCCAGATCAAAGACATGTCGATAGGACGCGCCGTGAATCTGTTCAAACTGGTCATTGGCACGTGTGTTGTTTGGAGTACTGCTGTCGCCCGGCCGTCCAAGCGGGCCAAGATTGAAGGCACGTTCGTAGTTTGGCCCCAGCCCCGCCAGTGGATGGCGAAACGTCACTGTATGCAATGCTCCCCACTGCCATGAAGCCGGTTCGCGCCCGAGCAACTGTTTCGTCCGAACGACGGCTCGCGACAAGGTCTTTTGCAGCAGTTCGTCACGCGCAGCTTTCGGTTCCTGCCCGAACAGCCACGGTTCCGGTTTTGCCAGTTGGGAAAACATGACGGGTAGCTTCCGCAGCTCCCCGCGATCGGCCGCATTCTCCTTGGGCAGTCGCAATGCATAGAAGTCGGATTGGAGTTCCTGCATCCAGACCGCATACAGTGATGCGGCGGCGGATTCTCGCGACAATTCGCCGTTCCAGTCTGTCAAAAGTTTGACGAACGGTGACAACTCGGCTGTCAGATTGACCGTTTTCAGAATCTCGATCAACTGCTGTGCGGCGAGTGATCGGTTCTCGTGCTGAATCGACTGGAAGTCAGCGAGTGTGAACTTCGTTGATGCGCCGATTCGTTCATTGAGTCGCTGCTCGATTCGATGTTGCCGATAGGGAGATTCCCAGTCGTATGCGATTTCACGAGTGTAACCGGGCGGCAGAATATTATGGTTGGCGGTCGCCACAAAATGTCGAACAGGATTGAATGACTGAGGAAGTTCGCTCACTTTGAGAAATCGTTGCCATTCAAATTTCCCGTCGGCACCAGGAACGGGGAGCAGTCCGTTCCATCCCTGACGAATGGGCGTCAACGCGGCAGCAACCCAACCGATATTTCCCTGCCGATCTGCAAATACGAAGTTGAGGCAGGGAATCTTCCAGGCTTCGAGCCGGTTTACAAGATCCTTGGCGTCACGCGCCCTGGCAACAGAGAGACTGCCGAGATAGGCCGCTCCACCTGGTTCACTTCCAGCCCAGCGCAGAGCAACGGCGATGTTCTTTTCGTCGTTCTGATAAATCACCGGACCGTGCCTTGTGAATCGCATTTCAAGGTTCACCGGTTCCGGGCGACCTTTGACCGTAATGGTTTCCTTTGCAATTTGCATCGGCTCCCAGCGATCCCCCACTTTGTATTCGTGATTCGCAGCAGGATTCGTCTGTTCAACGTAGAGGTCCGCCTGATCGGTCCCAACGATCGTAAAGCCCCAGGCCACGTTTTCATTGTGGCCGATCGCGACACCTGGCAATCCCGGTTCTCCACTGCCGATCACGTTCCATCCGGGGGCGTGCAGATGGACCAGATATCGCAGTGAGGGGACAGCAATCGTTCGATGTGGGTCTGCAGCCAGCATCGGTTTTCCTGAGGCCGAAAGTGCACCATCGACTACCCAGTTATTGCTCTCCGATGCACCTGGTGTGAATTTCATCGGGCGTGTGGCGGCTTGATAGCCGCGCAGGATTTGCGGTTGAATTGTGGCCAGATCCAGGCCCGGAACACGTGCAAAGTCTTGTGGCGGATCTGTCGGTGCGAGACGGCGTGCCTCTTCAACTCCGACCGTTGCGATCATTCGGGCGCGCGCCACTTCACGTTGGAAGTTACCAGACATCACAATTCCCGACATCCGTGTCAGCACATCTTCCGGTTGCCACTTTTTCGGCTTGTAGCCCATCACCTGAAACTCAATCGGCAACTTGTCCCCAAACTGATCGATTCCTGCATTGATTCCCTGGGTGAATGACGTTGCGATCTCGCGAGTGTCAGACGAATAGCTTTGCCACTCGGCCTGCATGTCACCTCGATAGCGGATCAGACGCGCAAATCGATCACCTTCAATTCCGTCCTCGCCAAAGATCTCGGCGGTCTCTCCGCAGCCGATTCGCCGCCAAAGGTCGATCTGGAACAGGCGATCCTGCGCCACCACAAAACCCTGAGCGAAAAACAGGTCATGGCTGTTCTGAGCGTAGATGTGTGGAATTCCCCACCGATCACGCAGCACTTCCACCTTGTCTTTCAAACCAGACAATTTTAATTCGCCG
>CAIWEX010000692.1 GCA_903911795.1 uncultured Schlesneria sp. | reverse complement strand
GAAACCATGGCCAACGCAACGGACTGTCGTCGGGTACGCCTGACTCCCTTTGAAGAGTACATGCTGGGGGACGAATATCCCGGTTGGCCGATGACATTCTGGATTCGCCTGAAATTCAGCGAACCATTGGACTCTGTTCGACTTAACAGAGCCGTCACTGCGACAGCGATGTCACACCCGCTGCTGGCCGCACGGATCGAATATGATCGGCGCCGGCGCCCATTCTGGATTCCGGCTCCTGTCGCGTCTGTGGTCCACGAATATCATTCGACGGAACTGGATACAGAGTTTCCAACTTCAGAACCAATCGACCTGCAGAACGAGCCTGGCTGGCGGATCTGGAAGGACAATCGAAGCGGGAGTCATGTGGTCTGGATGGAATTCCATCATGCCGTCTGTGATGGCGTCGGGGCATTCCGTGTTCTGGAAGATATTCTGGCGTCATACCGTGACGACACCTGTCCCGCAGAGTCAAATTTCGATCTGAACTGGCAACAGCTGACACACCGTTACAGGTGCGACAATCTTTCTGGACTGATACAGCGATTCAGCCAATGGGCATGGATGATCTGGCGGATTGCGGCTTACTCTGCGACGGCCCCGGCCAGCCTGGACGTTGTGTCATGGCCAAAAGGCGTCCCTGCCGGTGGCATGGTTCCCTCGCAAGCCCGAATAGCCCCTCTCGGAGACGTTAACGAGTGTCTCCAGGCCGCGAAACGCCATGGGTGTACACTCAACGATCTGGTTATCACCTGCCTGTTCCGGTCACTTCAAGAAGCGATGGTTCAAAGAGCCCCCGACCGACGTCATCGGCTACGATTGTTCATTCCCATGGACCTTCGGGGAAACTCGTTGAACACGTGCCAGGTGGGAAATGTCGTGGGGATGCTGCATATCGACCGAGTTGTCAGTGCACGCGGGCCAGGGAGCGATCCCGTTTCCGTCTGTTCTGTTGCAAGCGACATGAAGCTCTACCGCAAAACCCAGATGGGGAGAGCCCTGGTAGTTTCATTGGAGGCCGTGACTGCGCTTCTTGGCTCACCCGGCTGGTTGCTGAATCCCGGCAAATGTGGAGCAACCAGCGTTCTGACAAACCTCAAGACGCCACTGCAGACGAGCAGACTCGCCGGGCCCGACGGACGACTACAGATCGGCAGCACAGTGCTGGAATCCGTCGAATTATTTCCCCCCGTCCGTCCGATGACTCCCGCCTGCTTCGGGCTATTGACGTACGGTAACGAACTGCGACTGACCATGCGATTTCAGCCAGCGACCTTCCCAACGGCAGATGCCGATTCTTTGTTCAATCGTATGACGGAAGAATTACGGAACATCAAAGCCCATTGCTCAAACATCGATTGATTCAAACTCAACAGCGCCTTATCGTAGAAATTGTACGAAGGCTGCTCGTCTTGCCGCAATTCGATCGTTGACTGTCGGCTTTTACTCTTGTCCGTCGGGTCGCAAGTCGCATGACCTTCAATCATTCGCAATCGAGGTTTTGCAATGCGATTCACCGCCTTCGCAAGTTCTGTGATGAGTATCCGACAGCTTTCCAAGCGAATTGCGATTGCAATTATGTTACTCGTTCCGTTTTCTGCTGTCGCTGCTGCTGACAAACGGCCTGTGCCCTCACAGGCAGATCAGAATGCTGCTGTGAAACTGGTGAAAGAAGTCTTCAAGGCTGATTATGCAAAGGCGAAGTTGCCAAATGACAAACTGATATTGGCACAGAAACTCCTGAAACAAGGTGTCGAAACTGAAGACGATCCTGTCGGTCGATTCGCCCTGTTCCGGGAGGCTCGTGAATTGGCGACAGACGTGGGATCGGTCGATGTCGCACTCAATGCCATCGAGGCCATATCGGAACAATTTGAGATCGACTTCAATAAGATGGTCGTTGAAACGCTGACGAAGGCAAAGCGAGTCAGCAAGCCAGCCGGATTATCTAATCAGGATCT
>CAIWEX010000691.1 GCA_903911795.1 uncultured Schlesneria sp. | reverse complement strand
AGCGGCATCGCCCAACGCATCGAGCCGCGACCGTGAGGGAGCGGTTGGGTTGGCGAGTGCGATGGAAGAGGAAGACCGCTCCCTGACGGTCGCGGCTCCGGGATCTAAAGTGGTTTCGGCATACCGTTGCTTGGATCTGCTGGGTGATGTGGCGATACAGTAAAATGCAATGCACTCTAATTGTCATCCGTTGACATAAATCGTCTTGGACGAGGGTCATCGGGGGCAACATGCCAGATGGGATCGATGCCCGGTGGAAGGGGATCGGCTCGCACGAACAGTCGGGGTGGTACCGCCGGGAAAAAGCAAAACAGTGCCGGGCACAGCCATCCCTGCATTTCCTGTCCGGCGATGGTCGCGAAATACCAATTGCCGCCGAATATGGAATTCGGTTCATCGGCTCGGATCCAATTCAGTTCCGCGTCAACACCATCGAATGGTTCATCCCCGAACGACATTGCAAAGCCTTGTGAGGCATTGGGAATGTCCTTGCTTTCAATCATGCGAGAGATCATTTCTGACATCCCGCAAACGAACGCTTCTTCCTTCAAGCCAGACTTTTCGTCGTCAAAGACCCAGACAGGTCCGATCAAGTAGGGGTAAATGGTCATTGGCATGGTCGATTCTCAAGGGGGAAACGGATGCGCGATGTCATGGTTCGAACTTTGGGACTGGCGAGCGACTCGTCAGCAGTTTACTCTCAATCCATCACCGGTTCTTGCCTCATCAATGTATTGAATTGTGAAACCCCACACAAAACTCGTCGAAAGCGATCCACCCCTGATGGTTTCATCAGTGGAAGTCAGTTTACTGGAACGGCTGTTCGACCAGTCAATGGACGTGGCGTTTTTTGTTAAGGACGCTCACGGAAGATACGTTGCGGTCAACGAATCACTCGTGGCACGGCACGGGTTGAAGAGCAAGTCGCAGGTCATCGGCAAATTTCCGCATGAGATTTGCCCTGGCGAGTTCGGCAGGATTCCGACGGAACAGGACGAGCGAGTCCTGACAACAAGACGTCCGCTGCTGGATCATCTGGAAATGCAGTGGCACCGACCGAACAATCCGGTTTGGTGTCTGACAACGAAACTGCCAATTCAGAATTCCGAGGGTGGTGTCATTGGTTTAATCGGCTTCTCGCGCGATGTCCGCGTGCCCGTTGAACCGCACGAAATTCCAGCAGGCTTCGCTCGTGCCCTCGACGAGTTCGAACGTGATCTCTCAGCAGAGGTCACACCGGCGTGGTTCGCGAACCGGTCCAAGCTGTCATCGCAACGGCTGGCCCGACTGACCAAACGGCTGTTTGGTCTGACGCCGAACCAGTTCATCACCACATCGCGAATCGCTGCCGCGTCGCGGATGCTTAGCGAAACAGACCAAACGGTGGCCGAGATCGCACATGCGTGCGGTTTCTACGATCACAGTGCATTCACTCGTGCCTTCCGATCTGCTGCTGGTATGACACCTTCCGAGTTTCGCAAACAACGTACCCAGTGATGCACTGCAAAAACGTTACACTCGATTGACCAAAACAAAATGCTCCCTGTGACGTTTCAGAAGTTTGAGTCACATCAAAGCGGTCTCCGATAGTCGTGGTTCGCTCCCGCGAACCAACGAACTGGCAATGCTTTTGTGAAGCGGGACAGGATGTCGGGTGGAGTCAAAGTTACCCACATCTTTTTCTCT
>CAIWEX010000690.1 GCA_903911795.1 uncultured Schlesneria sp. | reverse complement strand
ATCGTTGAGAAGCAGGCAGAACATCTTTTGCGAAACGGTGTTTCAACAGCGTTTATTGGCGGAAGTACCGGTGAAAGTCACTCACTCAATATTGACGAACGAATGGCGCTGACGACTCGGTGGATGGAAGTCGCGCGAGGAACAAACGTACGCGTTGTCGTCCATGTCGGTTCGAATTGCCTGACTGACGCTGCAACTTTGGCCGGTCACGCAGAGCAGTCAGGCGCTGCTGCGGTTGCCGCTTTGTCACCGTCCTATTTCAAGCCGAAGAATGTCGAAACATTGGTGGCATGTGCCAAACAGATCGCGTCGGCAGCTCCACGAACGCCGTTCTATTTCTACGATATTCCGGTCCTGACGGGGGTCAGTCTGTCGATGCCAGACTTTCTGGCCCAGGGACGTGAAGTCATCCCGAATCTGGCAGGTTTGAAATTTACTAACCCCGATTTAATGGCATATCAGTGCTGTTTGCGAGCGAACAACGGGGCCTTCGATGTTCCCTGGGGCTGTGACGAAATTCTGCTGGCTGCCCTGGCACTGGGTGCGACAGGTGCCGTCGGCAGTACCTACAACTTTGCAGCACCGATCTACAATCGCTTGCTGGCCGCATTTAAAGCAGGAAACTTGCAGGCAGCACGCGACGAGCAGTTTCGCGCGGTGCAAATGATCCAGATCCTGGTCCGTTACGGGTTCATTGGTGCGACCAAAAGCGTGATGACCATGCTCGGTGTCGATGTGGGACCGGCCAGGTTGCCTCATCCGCCAATTTCTGCAGAGCAATCGCTGGGTTTGCACTCGGATTTGGAATCCGTAGGTTTCTTTGGCTGGCTGAAATAAGCGGTGCAGAGATTCATGGGCGTTTTACCGCTGATGAACACTGATACACGCTGATAAAGTCAGAAATCCGTATCCGGACGTGTCGAAAGTGGTCCGCAATTACTCGTGCATTGGTTTCAACGCGTTGTGAGGAGAGGTTTGACCCTTTCCAAATGGGGCGATGTCTACGACCTTTCGCAGCAGGGACAGAGAGACATTCCATTGCTGGCCAGCGTCAGTGATGATCGAAACCGTCTTCTTGTTATAGCGCACCAGCACTCCTGCCTGCATGTCGCGTCCAGCGGGCTGAAAGGAAACGCGATCGCCAACGTTGAATTCGAGCATCTGTGTCTGCGTTTTCATGCGCTGAAGGAATCGCAATCGTTCAACGATCTGATGGTTGAGTGAATACAATTCTTCTTCAGTAAACTGCGAGATGTCGATGTTCATGTTTTTGACGTGACTCCGTTCGTAATCTCACTTGGGACGATTTGCTGGTTCAGGCCTGATCGCCGATGGAAAATCTCATCGGTGGTCAATTTCGGCGGACCCATTGCTGTCCAAGCACCGTCCTCGAATTTCTGTATTCCCGCGTGCCCGACCAGCAGGTCATTTCTCGCTGCAGAAGATACCAAACTATTATGAGCTGGTCACCAAAGAGGAATGTATCTCCCCCTGGTCCGCCCGTTGTACCTGCTTCTCGACGGTTCCTGCCGCGCGGTGCAGGTCAACGTTGTTCGGCGCGGGTCTCCCGACCCCGCCGAAACCGACGACCGAAGGTTTCCTCTTTTACTTTTTTCTTTACGACCTGGCAGTCGTACATGCGATGAACATCAGGCGCCCAATTGCAAACGGCTATCTTCACGCAGGGGCCTGAAGGCCACTTTCGGAAAGACCCCTGTTCGGCGCGATTCTCCCGACCGTCTCCCATCCCCGTCGAAACGACCGAACGAAGGCCTCCTTTTCAATTTCATGAAAGTCAGGCTTTGGCAGGATGATGTGGGGCAGAACGATGAAGAATCATGATTCAGATTTCTCCTATCGTCTTGCCCTCCTTCGTTCTGCCCTTCTGAAATTGATTTGACGAACGGCACGGATGCATCGAGACCAGAGGAGGCAAATTCAGCCTCAAGCGAGAATCGGCTCGTCACCCGGAACGTTGATGACTACTGGGGAACCATCATCGTGGTATTGGTTCCTCCCCAACGTATGGTTGGTCGGTGGATGCTCCATTGCTGATTCCGCGGATATCTCAGGACTGCGGAGTGTCAGGGCGAAAAAAAACGGTGACCAAAAGTGGTCACCGTTTTTTTGTATCAATTGAAACGAACTGGCGATCAGATCATCTCATCGTCCGCGTGGATTTCAATGGTTTGCTCGCAATGACCTGCGGTTTCGCAGAGTTCTTCACGAACGATGTTCATAGTACGTGGTGCTTCAATTCCGATGCGAACAGTGTTCGGTCCAATACGGACGATTGTCACTGTCACGTCTTCGCCAATCAGAATCTTTTCACCGGGCTTTCGAGAAAGTACCAGCATGCGGCTCCCCTTTCATGGTCCAACAAAGCATCCCTGTTTTCTTGCACGCAACCGTCCTGCCTGACCAGCCCTCGCTGGTGTCCGTTTATTTGATGAGTCGGCAGATCCAACCTTGCCGAATCACATCATCAAACGAACACTACACGAACAGTGTCATCAACCAGACGACGTTGTCATAAAGATAACAGGTCACCCATCAGGAAATCCAGTGTAAATCGTCACAGGCGGAAATTTCACAAAGCTCACTCAATCCGGTGGCGGCTCACTCCTGATTGGAGCCAGGCCGCTCCGGCATTGCATCGCATTACACTACATCTAAACGACTTACGGACAATGTCGCTCGCCACTCTGATGATCCAGGCAGCCGCCAACGCGGTGCCTTGTTTCTGTGCAGTGGCGGACTGCCTAAAAAACAGGCGGAAATTTGGGCGGGAAAACCCGGATTTTTCAGTGTCCCCAACGATCGTACGCCATAGCCCGTTCATGATTCTGGATCGCGAGCCAAGCGGCTTTGGTGATGGTGGGGCTTACCAAGTCCTTCTCCGCGCCCCAACGCTGCTTGACATTCACTCTCTCTGTGCTGATGCTACGCCACGACTTTCTTGGAACGAAACAGGCAGTCACGAAATCGCGGTAAGGGTGAGAAGCATGGTACGCATCGGTATCGTCGGGATCGGTTTCATGGGATGGACCCATTTCTCGGGTGCGACCAAATTCACCGAAGATGGGAAAATCACGGGTTCGAAGTTGAAGGGTGCCGCCGTCACGGCGATCTGCACTCGCAGCCCGGAAAAACTGATTGGCGACTGGCGCTCAATCCAGGGAAACTTCGGACCTCGCGGCGCTAACCTCGATCTGACCGAGATCAGTTCGTACGACAACTACCGCGAGATGATCAAAGATCCCGACATTGATCTGATCGACATTTGCCTTCCAAACGATCAACACGAAAAAGTAGCGATTGATGCGTTGGAGGCGGGCAAGCACGTCATCGTTGAGAAGCCGATCGCCCTGGACCCCAAAGCGGCGGACCGGATGATCGCCGCCTCCAAAAAGACCGGCAAGCTGTTGATGGTGGCTCACGTCTTGCCGTTCTTCCCGGAATTCAAGTTTGCGGCGGAGGCAATTTCGTCTGGCAAATATGGGAAGCTTCGAGCAGCACATTTCCGTCGAGTGATCTCGCCCCCCAAGTGGTCATCCGACATGTCCGGCTTCCAGCGTCTGGGGGGCTGGGGAATCGATCTGCATATCCACGACAACCATTTTATCAGCTTGGCGTGCGGGGTCCCCAAGCAAGTCTTTTCGCGCGGGATTCTTGAAGGTGGATTCGTGAACCATGTCCACACTCAATATGTCTACGAGGACATGTCGTATGCGGTCAGTGCCGTCAGCGGTGGAATCGCCGCAGAAGGTCTGGCATTCGCCAGCGGTTTCGAGTTGTTTCTGGAAAAGGCCACGCTGATGTACAGCGCAGGAACCGTTGCTGGTCAATGGTGTGCGGATCGGCCGCTGACCGTTATTGAAAACGGCAAGGCGAAGCAACCCAAACTGAAGGGGGGCAGCGAATGGTGTTCCGCCTTCACCTCAGAGTTGCAACTGGCGGTCGATGGAGTTCGATCAGGCCAGGTTCCTGACCTGCTGTCGGCGGAGTTAGCACGGGCTGCCTTGAAGATGTGCCATGCGGAAGCTCGCAGCATCGCCGCTGGCAAGGCCGTGCCGGTCTAAGTAAAGCGTCTGGAATCGCCGTTCTGTCGGTCGGCGATGATGTTTTGGAATTTTTGCGGTCTCAACTCTCCATGCTCGAAAACCTTCCCGTACTTTCTTATCAGCATGGTGGCTTGACGATTGAAGGGTATTCACGGGCAGCCGTTCAGAGTTACTGGCGGATTCCCGAACTCAAGTTGGGATTTGACCTGGGGGGAAGCCCTTGGGATTTCATTGGCATTCCCACCTTTCTCGTGACGCATTCGCATTTGGATCACATGGCAGCATTGCCTGTTTATGTGGCGAGGCGACGCATGATGAAGATGGAGCCGCCCACGATCTATCTTCCTGAAGAAGTCGTTGAGCCGACCGAAAAGATGCTCAAGGCCTGGCAGAAACTCGACCGGGGACGAATGGTCTGCAACCTGGTAGGTGTCAAACATGGCCAGGAGATCGAGCTTTCGCGCGAACATGTTGCGACGGTATTTGCCACAACCCACACAGTTCCATCTGTCGGCTACCTGATCTGGCAGCGTCGGAGGAAGTTGAAGCCCGAATTTCAGAGCATGAACGGGGATCAGATTCGCGAGTTGCGTCTGTCGGGAACGGAAGTCACTCACGAACTTCGGACGCCCCTGATCTGTTATACCGGCGACACATCACCCGCTGGACTGGATGCCTATCCTCCCGCTTTTGATGCGAAGATCCTGATCATCGAAATGACCTTCTTTCGGCCGGATCACCGCCGGGAGAAAATTCACAAGTACGGGCATCTACATCTCGACGACTTCCTGGAGCGGGCTGACAAGTTTCGAAATGAGAAAATCATCGCGATGCATTTCAGCACGCGGTATCCGACCAATCAGATTGAAAAGGCTGTGATGAAACGCCTGCCAGAGGAATTGCGGGAACGCGTCAAACTTTGGCTGTAGATTGTCTGTCGCGCTTTCCCCTGAATCGCAATTCAGGCCTGATTTGCGGTGTCGCCGTATTTTCCCGCTGCTTTGCCCGTCGCTGCGTTACCACCAGCACAATCCGTCCGATACGAACTCTGATGACGACCGTCACAGGCGTTGAGTTCTTCCAAGATCGCGAAATCCGGATTCCGGGGGGCGAAAGTGGCAAATGTTGCCGCTGGTCGGCAACCGATTTTTGACGTTACGACTTCTGCAAGCTATTTGCCAAGTAGGGGGAAACGCGAGCCTTCATAATCGGACCGCGTGACGAACCTCTTTCGAATCAAATCGCCGTTCGGCACCATGCGACCGGGTGGCGGTATTTGAGAACCAGGACAGTCGTTTTTTAAGGTCAAGGCGGTAATACGAAGATTACGGTCGGATGGCAAATACAACCATGATGTCCACGCGCCGCTCACCGCTGCTGAATTTCACCGCGCCACTCGTTCTTGAACCTCCGCGCCATTGCGGGCTGTCAGCTATTGCACTCGTTCCCGGCAGGCACCTGATCGGCACGAGTAATGATTGCGCGATTCGGGTCGATGTTGACGGTGTCGTGGATCGTCACGCAATCATCCTCGTCGGTGAAAATCGGACGGTTGTGAAGTCGATTGATGCCCGTACGTGGGTCAACGATGGGCCTGTCGCTGAGATGGCACTCAGGTCCGGTGATCGACTGAGCGTCGGGCCGCTCACGTTTCGCATTCGATCGGCCACGGGTGAAGAGGCCGCGGCATTTCAATCGTCTTTGCAACTCCCCGCAGAACGTGCTGAAGCTGCTGTGATTGAAGTTCCCGTTCCACTAGTACACATGATTCCGCAAGCGATTGTCGCTACATCCGTCGAGTCGACACTACCACCGACCTCTGTCATCGAAGATGCACCGCTCGTTGAATCGGTCGTGGAACCGGAAGTCGCCGCACGTCCCACGGACCTCATGCCTGGCATCGTGGCAACGTCCCGTTCGGACCGCGATTTGATCGATTCCCGGCTGAATGAGCTTGAACAGCGATTGGAGGAGTTACAACAGTCGAGAGTGGCTTCTCAGCCTGCAATTCCCCCCAGTGAAATTGCAATCGCAGAGTCGGCTGCAGTGATGCGACCACTCGATGTGCGTCACGAAGAATTGCAGCGACAAACAGAACAGATCGCAGTCGAAACTCGGCGCTTGCAGGAACGAGCGGATTACCTTGCCGAGCGAGAAGCCCAAGTTGAGCGACGTCGCCAGGAATTGACTCAAGAAGCCGAGCGAATTGCGGCCGCTACGAATGCGGCTCGCGAGGCATTGTCTGTCGAGCACGCTCTGCACTTGAAGACATGGCAGGAATGGGATGCCACCTACATCCGGATGACGAGTGACCTGACTTCACGGTTCGAAGTCCTGGAAAGCCAGCAAACCGAACTCCAGGCTGAGTCCGAACGAGTCAATACCGCGCGGGCGGAGTTACAGCGAACCCGAAGCGAGTGCGAGCAGTTGAGGCATGTCCTGGCGGAAGAGCAGGTCAAGCTGGCGAATGATCGCGCGGAATTGTCAGTCCTGAAATCCAGGGTCGAGGCCCAGCAAAAGCAACTCTTGCGCGAAGCAGACGAGCACGATTCTCGAAGGCAATTGGACCTGCTGGAAATTGGACGCCGGCAAGCAGAATTGCTGCAGGCACAGCAAGAACTTGAAAGCGAACGCCAAGCGATTCTGGCCGAGCGGACAACCCACCTGCATCGACTCGATCAAGAAAACCAGCGGCGTGCCAGCCTGCAGGAGATGTTTGAAAAGGATCGTCAACTCGCTGCGACCGAACGCGACGAACTGTTGCGGCTTAAGAACGAATTGGAACGTTCAAGATCGGAATTGGAGTCGGAACGCTCGCGTTTCCACGTTGTTCACGAGCAGAGTCATGAAACGCGGGTTGAGATCGAAGATCTGAGAAGTCGGTGTCACACCGCGGAGCAGGAACTGGCTCAGCTTCGTTCCCAGTGGGTCGAACACCAGTCAGGTCATCTCAAGGAGCAATCACCGGCCAACGTTCTGCCAGAAACACAGCCTGAGGCCGTGATCGAACAGCAAGTCCATATCGAGGAGCCCTCGTCGAACACCGCGAGTGATTTTGTGGATTACATTCCCGAGACAATTTCGGCGCAAACTGTGACCGAAGTTCCAGTTCCTTCGTACGTTCCTGACGTGTTCGAGAATCCTGAACCAAATTCTCCATTCGAATCCACATTCGCTCCCTGGCGTATCTCTGCCGCAATTGAATCTGAAGTTCCTGCCGCATTGCCGCCGGTGCCACCTCCGCTTCCGGCGGACAATGCTGAAACCATCGAGGACTTTAGTGCTGCTGTCGATTGGGCAGCACTAAACTCGGTGCGCCATGATTTTGGCGGCGACTCAGCCTCAGCATCGACCCACAGCGGTCGTGGAATTGATGCCGGTTACTCTTATGCAAATTCTGTAGGAACGGAATCAACGTACTTCCCTCCATCGAATGATTTGTCGGCCTGGCCGATTCCCGAGTCAAAACTGGGGACGAGTGCGCCGTCTGTGTTCGGTACAGATCCGTGGGCCAATGTTTCGGCGTCCTTCGAATCAACGCCGTCGACATTTCATGATGTCCCTGCTGGTAAGTTCGACTACGGTCAGGCCATCGATCCTTGGGCAAATCCCGTAAATACTGATTCGCGAAACGCGGCATCCGACATCGAGAACACGGCGATTGGTTCACATCAGTTCGAAGGATCGTTCCCGGCTCCCTATTCAGCGACGATGGAGTCATCCGATAATTCGGCCGGTTTTGCAATCCTTGATCAACTCATGGCAGGGCAATCGGCACCATTAGATCACGTTGACGAAACCATGGCGGCCGTCAATCGGGATTTTGGTATTCCGATTGATAGTCCGCAGGCCGAATTGCCAGATTCGTCCGAGTCTGCACTTCCAGCATGGTGGAATCAACAGCCAAATACCGTTGAAGAGGCCGCACCCGTTGAGGTAGGCCACCCGAATTGGGTTGTTGATGCACTCCGCAGCAGTCCCTCGGAAGCGGCTCCACCACCTTCAGAGGCTCCCACGTCAGATTTGCGTTCGCAACTCGCAATGCTCTTCGATCTTCCGGCATCGGCCCTCGATGAAAAAGCGAAAGAGTCACCCGCACAGGTCGAACCGGAACAGACATCGCTGGTAGTCGAGACATCAAGATCTCGTGATGACGTTCGACCTGCGCCCGAATCCGTTTCCAAGGTCGAACCTCCTGCTTCCGCTGCAAGTTCTCATGATACGGCCTCGACCGACGACTCTGTCGAGGAGTTCATGGCTCGGCTGCTGGCTCGCAGTCGAGGAAATGCTGATGACATGGTAGCGAGTGCGGCAAGCAAGTCATCGACAGCGTCGGTTCCTGTCCCGTCCGTTTCGGTTCCGCAAATTGAATCGGTCCCCCTGACTGAATTGGAGTCGGCAGATCGGTCACACCTGATGGCCGAACCCAAGCATAAGCAAAATAAGCAGGAAGTCCGCGAGAATCTGCAGTCGTTTCGCCAGGTCGCTCATCTGTCCGCTCGATCAGCACTCGCCAAATACTCGCATCATCAGCTCCTCAATGCGACGATTGCCAAAGGGGTTTTGTTCGGCATATCAGCCGTTTCCACGGGGGTGTTTCTCGTGGACCCGTTGTGGGGTAACTCTTTCCAATTGTGGAAGGCAGGGGCCTGTTTTCTTGCGACCGTGCTTTCAGGAATGGAAACTCGCCGTTCGTGGAACCAGTTACGAGGT
>CAIWEX010000689.1 GCA_903911795.1 uncultured Schlesneria sp. | reverse complement strand
ATCACCATTCGCCTGTCGCGTGACGTGGTGGAGCGATTTCGAGCGAGCGGCGATGGCTGGCAAACACGTGTTGATGCTGCTCTGAAAGACTGGCTCAAAGATCACTCTGAATCGCCCCGGGTTTCGTGGAGGCCATTTGGTTTAAGTTAAGGCCACCGAAGTGACGGGTTCGGCGAGTTGCCGATAGTAGTTTTCCTCAGCTTCGGCAGGCGGAATATAGCCGATGCCCTCCAGCAGGCGATGGTGATTGAACCAGGACACCCATTCCAGCGTTGCCAGTTCCACCGATTCGGTGCTCTTCCAAGGTGCACGGCGGTGAATCAATTCGGCCTTGTATAGCCCGTTGATTGTTTCGGCCAGGGCGTTGTCGTAGCTGTCGCCACGACTGCCCACTGAGGGCTCTATGCCGGCCTCGGCTAGCCGCTCGGTGTATCGGATGGAGACGTACTGCGATCCCCGGTCGCTGTGATGCACCAAGGCCTCTGTGCGTTCAGGTTGCCGGTCAAACAGGGCCTGTTCCAGCGCGTCCAGAACGAAATCTGATCGCATGGAACGGCTGACCCGCCAACCAACAATGCGCCGTGCAAATACGTCTATCACGAAGGCCACATACAGCCAGCCCTGCCAGGTCGAGACATAGGTGAAATCAGACACCCACAGTTGGTTCGGACGATCGGCCTTGAATTGTCGATTGACCCGGTCCAGCGGACACGGTGCTGCCTTGTCAGAAATCGTGGTTCGCACGACCTTGCCACGCCTGACGCCCTGCAAACCCAAACGCTTCATGAGCCGCTCAACAGTGCAACGGGCAACCCGGATTCCTTCGCGGTTCAACTGTTTCCAGAGCTTGTCAACGCCGTAGACCTGCATGTTGACCTGCCAGACCCGCCCAATCTGCGGTATCAGACTGTCATCTCGACGGGCTCGCGCGCAACGCAAGGCCGGATCGCGCCGATGGGCCGCATGGCGTCGATATCCTGATGGGGCAATCTGCAAAACCTTGCAGATCGGCTCGACCCCATGGGTGTGGCGATGTTGATCAACGAACTCTTTCATCATTTGAGTCGGCGGTCGAGCTCCGCCTGGGCGAAAAATGCGCTGGCCAGTTTCAGGATCTCGTTTGCCCGACGCAGTTCCTTATTCTCGCGCTCCAAGGCTTTGATCCGATCTCTCTCCTCGCTGGTGACGCCATCACGCATGCCGGTGTCGATCTCGTGTTTGCGAACCCATTCATGCAGGGTTTGGGGCACGCATCCGATCTTGGGCGCAATCGATTCAATGGCTGCCCATAGCGAGGGGTACTCGCCCCGATGCTCCTGCACCATCCGGACTGCGCGTTCGCGTACTTCGGGGGAAAATCTGTTGGATTTGTTCATGGCTCCATTCTCTCAGGGGTTGGAGCCTCCACGAAACCCGGGGCGATTCACTTCGACTACTGCGTCTACGTCTTCGAACGTAATTTCCTGTCGACCGTAGGGGATCATGGATTCGGCTTTTATAGCCAAATTTGTTGTTTCAAAGATGCT
>CAIWEX010000688.1 GCA_903911795.1 uncultured Schlesneria sp. | reverse complement strand
CCCCATGTGATAGCCGTGGTCGCTGGTGAAAACGATGATCGTGTTGTCCGCCAAGCCCAGTCGGTCGAGTGCATCGACGACGCGGCCAACTTGAGCGTCCATGAAACTGATGCTCGCCAGATACGCTTGCCGACACTTGCGACGTAGTTCGTCTGTCAGTTGCTCCTGCTCTTTCTTGTGACTGCCAAGCCCCGCCGGAGGGATATCCGCCTGATCTTCTTTGACACCCTGGACGACAGGCATCTGACTGTCCTGATACAGATCAAAATAACTCTTTGGGGAAACGTAGGGGGTATGCGGACGGAAGAAGCCGACCGAAAGGAAGAAGGGGCGATCGCGTCGTTTGGCGCAGCGTTCCAAGACCCATTCGGCGTCTTCGGCCATCAACGCATCGGTGTGATGCGAATCACTTTTGGGAGATGCATACCAGCTGAGTGTTCCGCCAAATTGGCCCGGCAACAGCGAGAAGATTTCGGACTCTTCTTCCAGGCGGTCGACCCCTGCGGGATTCAATTCCAGTTCCCATGATGCCGGATCGTCATGCCCGTTGGTTCCGATCGATTTGGGGACGTTGTAGTGATACAGCTTGCCAATCCGGGCGGCGAAGTACCCGGCGTTACGAAAGACTTGCGGCATGCTTTGCTGGGTGGGGATCGTTTGCCGAAAGATCTGGGCGTTGGCCAGGATGCCGGTACTGTTCGGATAGAGGCCTGTTAAAAGTGCGTTACGGCTGGGGCCGCACAGAGGAAACGAACAATAGGCACGGTCGAATCGCAACCCGCGTGCGGCCAGACGATCGATATTTGGAGTTTTGACGAGGGGATCGCCATAACAGCCCAGCATGTTGTTCAGATCGTCGGAAATGATGAAGAGAACATTTGGACGTGCAGGCGCATCGGCGGCTGGCAAGTCGTTGACGGCCAGTGTTGCCAGTAGAAACAGGACACCCAGGTGCCAACGTCGAAAGATCGGCATGAGAAGAATTCCTTGTGGAATGGTTTTGTGAACGTGATCTACTGCGAGGTCTCGCGTCGTCAGGACCTGATGATACTTCAGATGAAAACGAGGTGCGATCCTGCCGGTATCACGGTCCGTTCTGTGACTCAATTTGTCGAACCACCCGTTGAATGTCCAATTCGTAATGTTTGAGTCTTTATCGGAATAAGGCGAAGTGTCTAGAATCATTCCGAAGGAAACTTTCGGACGCTTCACGGCTATTCGAAGGTTTTTGCTTCCGAGTGATGTTGCTAACGTTCCACTTCAGGAAAGAGAATCATGACTCGCATCGATTCGCGGCCGAAACTCATGATTGTTCCATTGGGGTTGCTGTTGTTGGTGCAGGCAGCAACTGCGGCTCCCGTGGTGACGTCGATCACTCCGGAAGAAGTCCAGTCGGGAGATGTTCTCGAAGTCAAAGGATCAGGCTTCAAGGGAACTCGGGAAGTCCTGTTTGTATCGGGCGTCGCCGTCAAACAGGCGAAATTTAAGGTCATTGCGGATGACCATCTGGAAATCGTCTTTCCCGAATTCTATCGTGGCACAGGATCGGCCTCGATCGTCGTCGTTGGTATGGACAGTGTCACCGTCGCCATGTCGAACAAGATGAAGACGGTCGATGTGAACTCAGGCTCGCGAGTCTCGGCCCCGTTTGTCAATGTGCTGAAAGATGGAATCGTTCATCACGACAGTGGGGCAATTGCCGTCATTCAGGACGGTGGACTGGTCGCCAAATCCCATGGGTCGGGTGTCTGCTTTGTCAAAAGCAACGGGACGCTGGCTGAGTTTGGCGGGGCGATCATCTTTCACGAACAGGGTGCGATCTTCGGTCCCAAGCTGCAGTCCATGAAGACACCTCCGAAACTGATCGCGGTGCACGAGATTACCATCAGTCCGAATGTCGATCCGGTACGGATCAAAACACCTGACTTACCCAGGCCGTTCACGCGACAGCCTCCTGTTCTGGCAGCGATCACTCCTGCAATGGCTATACCGGGAGACATTGTCGTTCTGTCGGGGCGAAATCTCGGTCATGTCAACAAGGTCTTGTTTGTCGATTTGGCTCGCGGTGCGGTGGAAGCGGGGTTCAAGCCGGTTCATGACGACGTCCTGCGAGTCGAAGTGCCGCAGGGTGTTACCCGACGACAATTGATCGTCGTCATGAATCCGATGGGAATTGCGGTCAATATCACCGAGAATCCTCCACCCCCATTTCAGACATTGGACCGCCAGGCGGCTCATCAGGAAATGTTTAACAGTGCAACGTTTATGGTGGAGTACGTTCGCGCAGGTCAAATCGAGAGTTCCGGGGGAGGGAGCCGAATTTTTGTGATCGCCAAAGGAGGGACGGTGACTCGTGCTGGAGGGGGCTGTTGTTTCTTTGTCCGTAATGGCGGACGCCTGTCGTCAGAGTTTGGTGGGGGTTGCACGATTTTCCACGAGCCAGGTGCCGTCGTTCCAACTGCTGCGGTCAAGAATCCTCCTGCAGGCCTGATGAACTTCGAGGTCGTCAAAATCATCTACAGCGAACATCCATTGCATCTCGATATCGGTCATCGCTTCTAGATCTGGTGACTTCGCGGTTGTGCCTGTTTACGTTCGGGGTCGCAACTTGTTGTTCAACCCGTATGCAGCCCCGGAACTCTGTGACATTGGAAGCAGGATCACGTCTGATCGGTGATCACATAGTGGCGAGTAATGAAATCATTCTGAATCCACAGCAGTTTCTGAAAGGCTCGGATCGTTCGTAATGACGTCGCGGCGTCGAGTGGTTGCTGTGAAATCACGTCGGTCAGGCTATCGGCGAGCAATCCCATCAGCGCGTTCATCTGAACGAGAGGGACATCGATCTCTTTGTTGCCTGCTTTCGGCGTATGGATTTTGCCGACCATATCCAGGTACTGAACCATCTTGCCATCGTACGACCGCCCCAGCAGTTGCATGAAGTAGCGGCTGAGGTGTTCCTTGCGGAACCGGATTTGGGGATCAGTCTGAGTCAGGTTGGCAACACCAGTCGGCAGCGGACCTTCATACCCGGCTTGCCGGGGGACAAAATGTCGGGCCGTTGCGTCGTAGCTCAGCAGTTTCTCGTAGGTCTTTTCGACCAGCAGCGGAATTAAAGGCCCCAGCATCGGTGCACTGGCCTGAATCAATGCAGCATCCTCCGGGCCGAATCCCATGAATCCCGCGAGATACTCGTAACGGTACTGAGTGTCTGTTTCCAACCGTGTTTCGTCGATACTTTGCATGACCCTCTTTTTCTTTCTGTAACGTTGACGCGAATCGATCTGCTGGCGGAATGGTGTGAGCGTTTTTCGTGAGTTCGCGAAGCCGTTAGCTTTCCACGACGTCGTTGGCCCAAATGCACGCGTCGTGCAAAAGCCCGCTTCCACCGAGATGAACGCGGTGGGGCTGTGGATCTAAAAACCGGTCGTAGACACATTCGCCAGAACGTGGGCGATTGGTTGGACCACCCACGTTCTAACAAACTCAAGATGGTGCGTGGGATAATGCGTCAGATGGCCAACTGCACCAGTTCCTGTGGTGGTTCCGCTTCGATCAGTTTCAGGTCGAACTTTTCCTGCAGGATCT
>CAIWEX010000687.1 GCA_903911795.1 uncultured Schlesneria sp. | reverse complement strand
CGGAGGACCAGCTCGCTTCGAGCGCCGGCCCACCAGCTTTCTACGACGAAGAGCACGAAGACGGAACTCGACGGGGTGGCGGGGGCGCACCCGCTTTGGGGAAGCCCCCGTTCCAAATGCGTTCCATTTCGGGGCGATTCTGCAAAACCAGTGCGCCCGCCACCCAACCGAGAGAAAAAGATCTGGGTGAGATTGACTCCATCCTACTTTTGTCAGCTCAAATCTGGTGCCCTCAGTCGATCCCTGGCACTACGGCAAATGGCCTTGCGAATTACGATGATGACGCTCTACATTGCATTACTGGAATGACGCAACACATATTGAAATCGTGTTAGTTAGCCCGATTCGCAATCCATAGGGTATGTCATGGATACGACATTTAAGGTCTGTTTGTTGCTTTCGATTGGGTGCGCTATCCTCGTTGTTCCGCGCGCCGATGGACAGGAGGAACGCCCCAAAGAATCGCTCGTGGGAAGTGTCACGGCCGACGAGGAGAGATTGTTACTGGCAAGAGAGCGACCACAAATCCTTGGTGATTTTGTCAGGCCAAACGTCCAAGTCCTGTTTAAGAATCTTTCGCCGGAAGTGATTGCGGCCAGACGCGAAGAGGCTAAGGCGTTTGATGTTGTCAGCGCGGCAAACCCCTCACGTCGATGGATCAGTCACGTGGTGGATCCAGAAATGATTCCGAAAGATATGGCCAAAAATCTGCAGTTTCTGAAGGGGGACAGTTCGAGTTGCGATTCCACACGGCTTTCGTGGGAAAAGGATGACGTACACTTTGAAGTTCGACAAACAGCGTCCATTTTTACGCTGAAAGCGACACCGAAAGCGAAATCGGGAACTGCCAATGGCAAACTTGAAAGGCTGCAGTTCGCGAAATCGATCTGCCAAAAAGTGTTTGCCAATTCCTCGACAATTTACCCGGAAATTGAGCCAGTAAAGATTGAGGGACTCAAGAATATCCTAGCCGTGGAGTGTTTCGAAAAGGCCGAGATCCTCGAATTGCCGGGCGACAAATCTGTTATTGGCAGGCCGACACAAAGTCAAATGCGCCAGTATAACCTGAACGAAGAGGAATACTGGTACAGGCAATTCTACTGGTGGAATGACGGCGATTCGGTGGGCTTTTTCTTTCCAAAGCGGCTTGGGCACTCAGCTGTTTGGATCCAGCCACTCAAAGGAGACCATGATTGGAACTGGTTTAGAAAAGGTCCAGACGCGAAGTGAATGAATTTCGCAATCTGTCGTGGTGGACACATGGCAATTGAGATGTTGCCGAGTTCAGTCTTCGTGACCTTCGTGGTAGTCCCATTCCACCAATATCAGCAGGTAAGATGGTGGGCCGGCGCGGCGAAGCGCCGCTGGTCCCACCCTACTTTTGTGACGTGCTCGTTTCGTCCATTTCGGGGGCTTCTGCAAAGCCAGTGCGCCCCCCGCCACCCAACACGTCAGACTCTTGTCTTCAGCGAACCTACGCTTCGTAGCAGGGGCGAGAGGTATCTGCGCAGCGATCGCCGTCACAGACTTTGTCGTCGGGGCCGAAGACTCGCTGAGTCTGACCGCACCAGAAGTTGCCGTCGCCAGCGACCTCTTTTCCGGGTGGCAATCCGTGGTTGATGTACATCCCCTTCGACAACAGACTGCGGCAGCGGGGCCCCTGCTGAATGACTTCCAGTTCCTGTGACATGAAAAAGCTCTCCGCTATGACTGAATCTTGCCGGACGAATTCTGACGTGCGATTCGTCGTATCCTGGTTTGCTAACGGTTTGCTAGACGGGTGACTGATCCGCGGCTTTCAGCAAGGCTCGCTTGACCGCAGTACGGGCCAGTTGAACCTTGTACTCGTTCATCGACATCGGAGTTGCCCGGGTGACTGCCGTGTCTGCTGCCACACTGGCGGTCTCTTCGTTCAGTGGTTGGCCGATCAGAAGTCTAGACGCTTCCTGAGCCACCCACGGAACGGGAGCAACATGCCCCATCACAATGCTGGCCTGCCGGATGATGCCGCTTTCGAGTTTCAGTGTCGCTGCTGCCGACGCCATTGGCCAATCGAGGCCCTCCATCTGCATCACTTCGTATGTGGCGCTGGCCAGCCGCCCGGCATCGGGAAGCCAGACATGCGAAATCAACTGCCCCGGCTTCAGAATCGTATTTCCCTGGGCGTTGCTTCGCGGGGTGACATAGAAGTACTCCAGCGGCAGCCATTCCGCCTGTTCCGGCGCAGGGCCGATGACTCGTACATGAGCGCCCCAGGCGATCAACGCCGGGGCGAAACGCGAGGCATTGACGAATTTCGCTGGACCGCTGTTTCCCAAGATCGCGTGATAACGATTGTCGCCTGCTTCCGGAAGTGATTCTCCGTTCTCCATGGCAAGCAGCCCATATCTGCTGCGGAAGTACCAGCAGTTTGGCAGGTGACAAAGGTCTCCACCAAGGGTGCCACTCCCCTGCACCTGGATCGCTCGCACGCCATCAACGACATCAAACAGCGAACGGTAATTGCTGAGGAGTGAATGTTTGGCGAGATCTTCCAAGGTCACCAGTGAGCCGATTTGAATTCCGTCGTCGACCTTGGTCACTTCGTGCAACGAAGGAATTCGCTTCAGATCAACAACGCGGGCAGGCGTCACCAGTTCTGCTCGCAACAGACTGGTTAAATCGGTTCCTCCCGCCAGGATTGCGGTGGATTCCACTTCGCCGAGGAATGCGACCGCCTCGGCTTCGGTTTCAGGTCGAGCATATTCGAAGGACTTCACGCTCAGACTCCTTGATTCGGTATTTTTTGAATTCTGCAGGACGACCAGTCAGTGTCAATCGGGCAGTGTCGATCAGGCGTCTCAATCAAGACGCCTCGTGACATCACCCCTTCTTGAGCGATTCCAGGACTCGTTTCGGAGTGAGTGGCAGTACGGGAACTCGGACACCGATGGCATTCGCCACCGCATTCGAAATCGCGGCACCCGGTGCAATGACTGGTGGTTCACCGAGACCGATGACGCCACGTTTGTACTCGCTTTCTGGTTCGTAGAATTCCACAACCAGATCGCCAATGTCTCCAATCCTCGGCAACTTGTAGTCTGTCGAGTTCGCATTGATGAACTTGCCGGTCTTGTTGTCCATGATGCGTTCTTCGCTGAGCGAATAGGCGATCCCCATGATCAGGGCTCCATAGACCTGGCTGCGCGCCAGCAGACGGTTGACGACCAGGCCGATGTCCTGGACAGCCACCATTTTCACCATCTTCACGATGCCGGTTTCGGTATCAACGGCGACTTCCGCCATTTGCACACCGCCGACCTGTTTGCTGGTCAAACCTTCTTCTTCGGTGACAGGTCCGCCGGTCAATTCCAAGGCCATTGGTCCGACCAGGCTGGCTGCCTGTTTCCATGTGCAGACGTCCTTATCACCAGACCAAATCTTCCCACCTTTGGCCGCAAGGGTGGTCAGGTCGACGTTGTACTTCACGGCAACGAGATCGAAGATCTTCCACAAGGCCTGTTGCGACGTCCGGCGGGTCGGACCCGTGACACCTCCGATCGTTGTGCTTCCCCCCGATGGCCCCGCCTGCGGGTACTTGTTTGAACCGATGTTGACTTTGACCGAGGTCAGCGGAATCCCAAATGTTTCCGCAGCGACCATCGCGATACAGGTTCGTGTTCCTGTCCCGATGTCCTGGCTTCCCATCGAGATTTCAACAGTCCCGTCGGGATGAACCTTCAGTTGCACGTTCGACTGGTGAGGGCCGCCGCCCCAGGTATGCAATGCCAGTCCGACGCCCCGTTTGATGGGCCCCTCCCCTGCCCCTTGACCACGGGGGTGCCACTTCGCTTTCCAGTCCATTAACTTGGCGGCAATCTCCAGTTCCGGGGCATAAATGTGCGGCAGGTTAGTCAGATCGAGGTTCTTCTGGAAGAAGCTCAAACTGTCAATTCCCGCTTTCGCGGCCAGGTCATCCAAAGCCGTATCGGTATAGGCACAGGCTTGAGGATGATTGGGGGCTCGCCAGGCACGGTCGGGACCGCAGTGGGTGATGATGCCCGTCGCGGTCCGATTCCGGTTCGGGGGATCGAACACGTACGGCGTGACAGACAATGCGACCGTTGAACCCTTGGGCCCGTTCGTTCCCCAGTGGTGGCTGTCCCAGGCCGTAATCTTACCGTTGGCGTCGCAGGCGACCGTCACGTCGGCAAATGCCGAAGGGCGATTACCGGCAATCTGCATTTCTGTGGGCCGATCGAGCATCAAACGCACAGGCCGGCCGGTTGTTTTTGCGAGTTTGGCGCAGGCGACGTCCCATTCATCGACGGCGAACTTCGAACCAAATCCCCCGCCGATGAAGTCGCAATGAATCGACACGTTGGCTGCGTCGACCCCCAGTGGTTTCACATACTGGCCGGCGGTGCCGGAGACGTTTTGTGTCGACAGTTCGACATTCAGCTTGTCACCGTCCCAGGTGGCATGTGATCCATGGGGTTCGAGGCACATGTGGGTAATCGTGTGGACTCCGTAGTACCCCTTGTGCACATGCCTGGCCTCTTTCAAGGCGGCTTCCACATCCCCTTTTTTGTTGGTGCCGAGCGACTTCGTCAGCTTGGCGGGCATGCCACCGTCGGTGATTTCTGCCGCTTCGGCCCCTTTTAAATCGGCTTCGTCAACGAAGTGCGGCAGGACTTCGAACTTGGCGATGATCGCTCGTATTCCATCTTCCGCGTATTCACGACGTTCTGCCGCGACAGCGACGATCGGCCAGCCTTCGTGGCGAATTTCCTGGCCGGGTTCGGCCATGATTTGAACCGCCTTGACTCCTTTGACCGCTTTGGCTTTTTCCACATCCAGTGAGACCAGTTTTGCATGGGCATGCGGACACGTCAGCAGTTTGGCGAACAAGGTACCGGGAGGATTGGCGTCGTTAGAGTACTTCGCCTGACCGGATGCTTTCTGTTTTCCGTCGGTCCTCTGGACTTCCTTACCGATGATGGTGTGCTGCCCCTGCGGCTCCCATCCGACTTTGCGTTCTGCCATCGCGCACCTCCCCGCCACTTGCGGCGTCTACGGGCGATTGCCCGGTAAATTGATCGATTGATCGAAGTGATGATCCGTGCGAGTCCTGCTGAGCAGTGTTTCTAGTTCGCAGCCTGAGCGGTATCAAAAGCGGCCTGCAAGACCCCGGCATAGGTTCCGCAACGGCAGATGTTGCCCCCCAGTCCCTTCCGGCAATCATCCAGCGTTGCCTTGGGGTGAGCATTGCAGAAGCCTCGCACCGCCATGACAAAGCCCGGCGTGCAGAACCCGCATTGCATGCCATCATGCTCGCAGAACTTTTCGACAACCAGGTCCGTCTTTTCTGCCGTATGCAGCGACTCGGCCGTTACGACTTTTTGCCCGGCGACTTCGATCGCGAAACGAGTGCATGAATAGACCGGCTTGCCGTCGATCAGCACCGTACAGGCACCGCAGTTCGCACGATCACAGACATCTTTGCAACCGGTCAGGTTGAGATCGTCACGTAACGCAGCCATCAAAGTGACGCGAGGTTCGACGGTCAGCTTGTGATCCTGACCGTTCACATTCAACGTAATAGCTTGAGGTGCGGCAGAAACCAGCTTGGCCGCCTGTTGCTGAGCAGCCGCCTGCTGTTCGACAACGGCGGTTGTGACCGCAGTGGCGGCGACAGCGGCACCGGACCCTTTCAGAAAATCACGCCGGTTAAAGCCCGGCCCCTGACGAGTGGCTTGATCACGATCCATGAAGCGGCTCTCCCTCGGGATGTTGGAGTCTCGCAAGTCGATAAACAATCCGCCAACCGCGACTCGATCGATCGAAAACACGCTTAGAAATGAAACAGCGCCGATCGACGAGGCACCGGCGATTCTACCGACCGTTTTTCGGGTTACAACGGTCAGCGTGTGAATTCTTCGCGGCACGTTGAACGCCAGCAATCGTCAGTGCCAATCACTTATCCGGAGAATCAAAGCCATATTTCTTCAGGATGGCCTGTCCAGCCTCGCCGATCAGAAACTTGCGATACGCGTGTGCGGCCTTGGGTGATTTAGCCGACTTCATGATGATGCCTCCCTGGGTCAGCAGAGGATACAAGTCCTGCGGAATTTTCCAGAAGCGTCCCTTGTCGGCCATTGCTGGCGAGATCGCGAGAGAGAGTGCAATCAATCCGACATCGGCCGCACCGGTTTGTACGAACTGCGCTGTCTGCGAGATGGAATCTCCCAGAACGAGTCGCGATTCCACCTGTTCGAATCGGCCGGACTTTTTCAGTGCCGCTTCCGCGGCCCTGCCGTACGGGGCATGTTTTGGATTGGCAATCGCAATTTTGCGAATCGCAGGATCTGATAGAAGCTCCATTCCACGTTCGATATCCAGTTTTGATTCGCTCGGAACCCAGATGACAAGATGTCCGATCCCGTAGGCGAACTCTGTCTCTTTCTCTGCCAGGCCCTGTTCGATCAGCTTTCGTGGATAGTCGATGTCGGCGGACAAGTAAACGCAGTACGGTGCCTGATTGGAAAGCTGAGTGTAGAAGTTGCCGGACGATCCATAGGTCACTTCAACCTGAATCTCTGGGTGAATTCGGTGAAACTCTTTCAGAATCTCTTCCATGGCAAACCGAAGGTCCGAGGCGGCAGCAACCCGGATATTTTCACCGGCTGGAGGTTCGGAACTCTGGACTGCGGATTCACGGGGCTCGGGCTTTGCAGCCTGGCCGCACCCGGTCGTGAGGAACAACACGAGGCCAAGGATTTGAAGAAATCGAACGTGGTAATGGTACATGTGCGAGCGTCGTTTTTCTTGAGGAGAATGAAGCGATATCTCTAGAGCAAGTGTCCGAACCAATTATCGATGGCCGCTTCGTTAATGCCGTCAGAACGGCGCCACCAGCAGGCGGGGTAATCCATGTCGCCGCGATTCTGATCACGGTCACGCCATGGGATAAAGCGATTCATGAAGCCAGGACGTTCCGCCGTTTCCAAGATCCCGCAATATCCAAAAATCTGGATCAGAACTTCGCGTTCGGACTTATTGGACCGCAAGACTCCCGCGAGTTGTCGTGCCGCTGCTACTGCAGTTGTGTTGGCTGGGACATTTTCTATTTCCATGAGAATATTTGCCAACAATTTCACGTCGAGTCCCGAGGGATTGACGGGGGGAAGTCGTCGAAAGAGTTGCAAATCGAAATTCGCATAAATCGGATCGTTGTGTCGCACTCCACCCCAATTGAACCGCTCATAGTTCAATATACTCAGGTCTTCTAACTGGCCTGGGCCAATCCTTCCCCCACAGACGTTGCAATGTCCCGTTGATCCGATCGGGGCGTGCGAAGGAAAGTGCTGTAAGACCGCATAACTTCCCATGGCGGATCGAAGATCGAGACTCTGAGTCGACAAGCTGGCAACGAATGCACTTGCAACGGATCGGCGATCAATGGTTTGAATCGAATTCAAAATCTGGTTTGCGACATCGTCATGCGAGAGAAATTCATCGTCAAACATCATTCCGGCGAGTTTTGCGTATGCAAAGTCTTCCTTGGAACAGTCGGGGGCAAACCCTTCCGCATCCAACAAGATCTGCAATGCTCGCTGGTCGACTTCGATCACGATGACTCGCTTCCAGACATACAGTCAATCACAAATCGTGATTGTACCAAGCGACTCGAGCCAATCCACGCGTGGTGCCGAGCGGAACAAAGCTTCTGCCTTTTTTGAAGCTGGGCAGGATGTAGAGTTGTTGGATCGCCTGAAAACGAGATTTCCAACTTAAGGAATGGGTGCCATGGTCTTGGAGTCTGCTCCGGAGACTCCAAGATCGTGCACCCAAGCCCACCATCCCTGATGGTGGGCCGGCGTTCGAAGCGAGCTGGTCCCACCCTACTTTTGTGACGTGCTCCATTTGTCCAGCACGATAGGGTGGCGGGG
>CAIWEX010000686.1 GCA_903911795.1 uncultured Schlesneria sp. | reverse complement strand
TTGGTCTTTAGACTCATCGAAAGGAACGACCGGCCCTTCAGGCCTCATGAAGATTTTGGTGGGATCGATTCCAGGGCCGAAGGGCCCTGGCTGGGTGAACGACTGGCCCCTTGGGCCGCAAACCATCGCTGAATCTACCGAGAAATTGTATTCTGCGATGTGTAGATACCTATGGCTCAGGAGTCTTCGACAAAGCCGTATCTTCGATTCATGCCTGAAGTTTGGCCACGGCAGGGATACAATCCCTGGAGCGATTTTTATTCGTCACAACAATGCCGACGACCCTTCTCAATTCAGCCACGAAACATGGCCAAAACCATCGATACCTACGACGCAGCAATCGACTTTCTCTACGGTCGAATCAATTACGAGCGAGTCGATTCGCGCGCTTATTCGACCAGCGACTTCAAACTCGACCGCATGCGCATGCTGCTGACGTTACTCGATAACCCTCAAGAAAAAATTCCCGCAGTTCACGTCGCGGGGACCAAAGGGAAGGGGTCCACCTGCACGATGATCGCTTCTGTCATGGCCGCTGCCGGTCAGAAGGTCGGGTTGTATATCTCACCGCACATATCCGCATTTGAGGAACGAATGACGGTCAACGGCGTCCGTCCCACTCCGACAGAACTCGTGAATCTCGTCCGTCGGTTACTTCCTGCTGTCGCAGAGATGGATAATCTTTCGGGGCAGATGCAGCCAACGTATTTCGAACTCGCAACCGCTATCGCCTGGCTGTACTTCGCCGATTGTCGTGCCGACCTCGTCGTCCTCGAAACAGGTTTGGGTGGCCGCCTCGACTCAACCAGTGTCTGTTGTCCTCGGGTCTGTGTGATCACCAACGTCAGTCGCGACCACACTCAAATCCTCGGCAGTACGATCCGCCAGATCGCCTGGGAAAAAGGGGGCATCATCAAGCCGGATGTGCCGCTGATCTGCGGCATCACACAACCCGACGCGCTGGAGTTAATCGAGCGACTTTGCCAGGAACGCCGTTCCCGATTGGTTCTGCTGAATCGTGATCTGGAGGTCGTCGCGCGTCGCCTGAATACAGATGATTCTGACGAAAAGTTTGAATCACCCAACGCAACTCGTGCCTCGTCTGACCAACCGCATTCGTACGTTGATCTGCGAACCGGTTCAACGACTTGGACAGACATCCCGGTCGCTTTGCGAGGTGCTCATCAGGCGATAAACACCGTTCTGGCGCTGGCTGCGATCGAAGAACTCAGATCACAAGGCTGGATAATCCCAGAGAACGCTGTCAAAAATGGATTTGCAGACGTCGAATGGCCAGCTCGAGTTGAAGTGGTCGCACGAAGTCCAACGGTGGTCGTCGATGCCGCTCACAATTGGGAATCCGCCCGGGCCCTGATTGCGACCCTCAAAGAAGACTTCGCACCCACTCGCCGCATCCTGATTTTCGCTGCCACCCGAGACAAAGACGTTGCAGGCCTGTTGAGGCAATTAATTCCCGCCTTCGACACAGTCATCCTCACACGATATCTCGATAATCCCCGTAGTGTCCCGGTCGAAGAATTGCAGTCCTTGATCCATGCAATCTCAAATCGACAGATTCATACTGCCGAAACCCCAGCCACGGCCTGGCAGATGGCGAAGAACTTAGCGAACCCAACCGACTTGATCGCAATTACTGGATCGTTTTTCCTGGTTGCAGAACTCCGCGAACTGGTACTGGAACAGGCAACTTCGAGTTCGTGATATGATCTCACCGGGAACATGCTGAACAACTCCCTTGAAATCGTGTAACTTACACAACGGCATTTGGCATCAGCATATCCACTTTTTCGATTCCATCCTCCAAAAGTCGGATGAACCCTTTTATGCACGACCACGAAATTGCCATGTCGGCATATGTGCAACTGGCGGTGATTTCCGGTCAGAAGAATCAGGCTCCGGCGCGCGATCGCTTTCTGTTGCTGGCAGGGATTGAGGCCTGCCATGCCGGATGGCTCGACGTGGCTAATGAATGCCGTGCGCGAATTATCTCGGCCAACCCGGCACACCAACTGCATCTGCACGCCACGATGGCTGACGCACTTCGCGATCCCGATTTTCAGCAACTGGCGGCCAAGTGGGAACGCTATTGTCCGTTTGAGCAGGCGGAACACTTGCTGATGCAACTCGGTCGTTCTCCGGAAGGGGATGAACCTGATACCCCGCGTGGCGAACGCATGCTCCAGTTACTGACGTCGCTGGACGACGAAAGTTGAATGTTTGACGAGCGAATCTTGTACTGATGTGAATTCTGCAATAATTCGCCGCACCTGCGTCATCTTGAATATTGGACAATCCCGATCACACCAATTATTGTCGGTCTCAGCTTTTGGTGAGTTCCTGATTCTTCGGAAGTCGCGAACCTATGATGAGTTTTCGACTCCAATCAGTTTCCGGAAATTGTCTCAGATGAAATCCCGTCAATAACGCTGACTTCACCCAATGCCCAACTACCGACTCGATGTCACTGCCTGTCTGTGGCGATTGGAAAATGGCACTGTGATTGCCGAGGTGCCGTCGTTTCCGGAATTATCCTGTGCCGCGGATTCGTCGCGTCAGGTGATTGCCAGGTTGCAGCGAGGACTTCGCAAGATTTCGACGCACCTTTCGCGTGGAGAATTGTATCGTCGGCAGTCGATCTGCCCTATTGGGACGCCGGGGCAGACTCGGTGGTTATCGTTAGCCCGGTCGAAGTCGCAGGGGGAGTCGGCACATCAGTCCAACGGGCGACCGATCGATAGATCGGCCGTTCTGTTTGAAACGCTCACGCTTCCTATTGAGCCGACAGTTCGAACCTCGGCATGGCAGCAGGCTGTCGAAGCTCAGTTTGCAAGTGTCCTCTGGCCACATGGCGACGAGGGGTGGATTCTGTGGGTTCCGGTGCTGGGAATTCATGTGCTGGGACGCACCGATACCGAAGTTCGCGAGATGGCCAGTGCTCAGATCCGCGCGGCGATCGCTCGTGACGGAGCCATGTGGGCGACAGGCGTGGTCGGGATCTCACTGCCAAGACTGGCAGAACTTCAAAGAGCTGTTCGAGTCAAGCTGGTGACGATTTCTGTGACAATTGTTGTCCCGACACCGAAGGTGGCTGCACAGATTTCGGAGCAAGAGCGTCAGCCTCAGAAGTCCGTATTGAAAGAAGCGACGGAAAGTCTGACAGCCGACCCGATCACTCCATCATTTGGCAACGAACTCACGGTGGCGCAGGTCGCATCTATCCTGGCAGGTCGTCAACCTCGCAGCGTCCTGCTGGTCGGGCCCAGCGGTGTTGGAAAGACGGCGGTATTACGTGAACTGGTACGACGGCGGGATGATTTTGGAATGTCACAGACGGACTTCCGCGCGACCAGCGGTGCCCGGTTGATGGCGGGGATGTCGAACTTCGGGATGTGGCAGGAACGGTGTCAAAATCTGTGCCGCGAAACGAGCCGTACAGGGGCAATTATCCATCTTGGGTCACTTCTGGAACTGATGGAAGTCGGTAAATGCGAGGGTAACTCGATGGGAGTGGCTACCTTCTTGCGACCCTACCTTGTTCGTGGAGCGCTGCTGGCAGTTGCAGAATGTACTCCTGAACAACTGGCACTTGCAGAACGGATGTTTCCGCAGGTTGTGCAGGCGTTTGAAATCGTCCGAGTTCCTGAACCCGATTCAGCCACGTCACGACAGATCCTGAACCACTTCGCTCAACATTTCCCCAAGCCAGTCGTCCGCAACGCTGACGGGCATGAAATCTTCCTCGAGTTGATCGGAAATGCAGGTCTGACAGCGATTGAACGGCTGCATCGACGCTATGCCACGTACTCGGCGTTTCCCGGTCGCCCGCTTCGCTTCCTGAAGAACCTGCTGCGAGACCGGTTCGACGCCATTCAACTGCGAGCCAGTTTTACGTTGTCCCAGGGACATGCGCTGCAGGGAATCACAGAGACTGATGTCATTGCGGCATTCGCGCGAGAGACCGGGCTACCTACATTTCTGTTGGATGACGCCATTTCATTTGATCCGGATCAGGCTCGCACGGCGTTTGCGCAGAGGATCGTGGGACAGCAGTCCGCCGTCGAAAATGTGTTGACACTGTTGTCGACAATCAAAGCTGGAATGGCGCGACCCGGACGACCGCTGGCATCATTACTCTTCATTGGCCCGACGGGGGTTGGAAAAACAGAACTCGCCCGGACGCTGGCCGAATATCTGTTCGGCGATGAAGACCGGATGACGCGACTGGATATGAGCGAATTCAGCGACCCGATCTCGGCGCAACGCCTGATTGGTGGGTCATTCGGTGAAGAAGGAGTCCTGACGGCTCGAATTCGTGAGCAGCCATTTTCGGTTGTGCTGCTTGATGAATTTGAAAAGTCAGATCGCCTGGTATTTGACCTGATGTTGCAGGTCCTGGGGGAAGGGCGTCTGACGGACGCAGGCGGACGCCTGGCAGATTTCACTAACGCTGTGATTGTGATGACATCCAATCTCGGCGCTGAAGCGTACCAGCGTGGGGCTGCCGGGTTTGCACCAACTCGCGTGGGGATTGCTGACCACTTTGTCGAAGCCGTCCGACAGTTCTTTCGACCAGAATTGTATAACCGCTTCGATGCCGTCGTCCCATTTGAACCACTTGGCCAGGATGTGCTGCGTTCGATTGCGACGTTACAGGTGAATCATCTGCGTGAGCGAGATGGTTTGTTATTTCGAGATCGTGGCTGGGAAATGGAAACGGCGGTACTCGATCACATGGCCCGGATCGGCTTTGATCCGCGGTACGGTGCTCGTCCCTTGAAGCGAGCGATCGAACGTGAATTGCTCGCTCCTCTGGCAGAGCAAATGAACGGACTTCCTCCGGAGCGAGCGGTTTCGGTCAAAATCGGGACGGAAAACGACCAGATTTCCGTGCGTGTGCTTCCCTATTCCGATACCTCGGGGCGACCGATTGAATGGGGCCAGACCGAACCGGGGCGCGCCGCAGACATTGTGCGAGTCACTTCGATTCGTCGGCGAACTCGTCGTCTGCTGGATGGAACGGCGGTACGAGGGCTGACAAATGAACTGTTCCGGCTCGAATCACAACTGGAACGCGAACGTCGCCGAATGCTCAAGCGAACGTCTCTCGGAAAGCCGTGGAAACCTGAGCCCGATTACAATGCCCGTTTATCGCGGGCGTCCGAATTGCGGGAACTGCACGAAGCAATGCAGGGGTTAGGTTCGACGGTCGACGAACTTGAAGACCAGGCGTTGCTGTCGGCTCTTGTCACGACCATTAAGAGTGAATTCGACACAAACGAAGCGGCTCGACTGGAAGCAGAATGGTCGCGACTTGCAAACGAAGTCTACCTGCGACAATTCGTCGTTGCCGACAAGATCACGCTGGCCGTTTTCAGTGAACATCAGACATCCCTGAAGTCGCTGATTGCTGGCTATGGCGACGTGGCACAGCACGCTGGCGTGACGCGAGCAGACCTGTGGGAATTCACCGCGGTACAGAACGGCAAAGATTCCAAACTTGTCGAGTATGAGAATCCCGAAGCGAGCCCTCTGTGGCGACGGCTGATCAGGAATCGGGAATCATACCTGAACCAGATGCCCGATTCGGTTGTCGGACTGGCCTGGGGACTTGCGGGTCGAGGAATCTTTCCGCGTCTTGTGACCGAAGCAGGTATTCATGTGTTCGTGAAGGGAAATCTCGATTCCCCGTGCCTGGTGACTGCGGAAGCGGTTGACGGGGAAAAGTACCAACCACCCGCCGGGATTGGCCGCCAGGGGACAATCGAAAAACTGGGCAAGAAGTCGCGATGCCGAACGTATAACCTTAACGAAAACAGATCACTTGCCACGAATTTCTCATCCGTTTTGAACGAGATGATTTGCATTCGCTACGAAAATGAAATCGAGACTGCAGTTCTGGGAACGCAGTCGAAACCAGAGGCTGACTGAGTTTCACGTCACATCAAGAGCGTCAGATTGTCATGCAATTTTCCATTCCACTGTTTATTGAAACACGACGACCTCTGGGAGGAGGGCCGACGAGACATCATGTCCGGCCGCTGTTCTTTCCAGAGCCCGCTCGCTTCGATGAAGAGTTGAGTCGTGCGCAACAGCGACTGGTCGGAGATCTGCAGCAGCACTTGCTGCAACTCGGTCGCAACCCTCATCATGCATGGCTGGCAGCCTGGACGTTTGCACCGACGATTGAGCAGCATCGTTTGGATTTATTGCTGGACCTGCGTCGTCGGACTGCTAGGGGGCGTTTCTTCTTTGTTGTGTTTCAGTCACTTGGCCGCAAACTGGCATTTTGTCCAAATCTGCCCAACGTCTGGTTTGAGGTGACACGTGGTCAGACGCTGGCTCATCGGGCGGCGGAATCGCTGTCTCAGTACTTTCGCAAGCAGGAGCAGGACGCAGACGACGAATCGAGTGTCAGGCCGGAAGACTATGCGATGGATGGGGCGGCTTGGACGATCACCGTCGACATTGAGCTCGACATCGTTCAATCATTTCGCGACCCCGCACAGCAATTGATGGCGCTCCTGGGGGCGGCCGATGTCAGTAACGGGGCTGTGGAATTGCAGAATTGCGGTCGCTGTCTGAACTGGCAATACCCCGCTGGCCTGGATCGCGCTTTCTTGCGAAATCACGAAGTATCGGAACTGGAGCGGCGCATGCTCTCCCCGGATCGACGTCCGGTGCTGTTGCTGGGACGACGATTGTCAGGAAAGACGGCAATTATTCATGAATACGTCTCACGTGTTACCGCCCGGCGACAATCGCCCTATGCGTCTCGCACGAATGTCTGGCTGCTTTCGCCACAGCGTCTGATCAGCGGTATGTCGGTCGTTGGACAATGGGAAAGTCGACTGCTGGCGATCCTGAAGGAAGCCCGCAAACGAAATCACATTCTTTACTTCGACGATTTACCCGGTTTGCTGCAGGCGGGAAAATCGCGAGATTCGAGTCTCAGTATGGGGCAGGTAATCCGTCCGTATCTGGAACGCCGTGAAGTCCGCCTGCTGGCAGAAATCACGCCTGAAGCCTGGCGCATCTTGCGAGAGCGTGATCGAGGGCTGGCGGATCTGTTCGAAGTCCTGCCGGTGTCAGAAACAGATCCGGAAACGACCGCTCGGGTCATGCTGGCATCGCGACGATATCTCGAACAGCAGTTCCGATGTCAATTCGCGCTGGAATCATTGCCTGCCGTATTGGAAATTGAACGCCGGTATTCTCCCGATGCTGCATTTCCTGGAAAAGCGGTCCGTTTCCTGAAGGACCTGGCGCTGATCCGTCGAGATGCCGAAGTCACTCGGGATTGTATCCTGGACGAGTTTCATCGCAGGTCGGGACTGGCATCGCGTTTTCTCGACCCGCGCCACAAATTGCCACGCAGTGAAATTGTCGATGCACTCGCCCAGGATGTGGTCGGCCAACCTGAAGCCGTCGCTGCAGTTTCGGACCTGCTCAGTATCGCGAAAGCCCGGTTGAACGACACGGGCCGACCGATCGGATCGTTACTGTTTGTTGGTCCGACCGGGGTCGGTAAGACTCAGTTAGCCAAGGCCGCGGCGAAGTTTCTGTTCGGAGACGCCAGCCGTTTACTGCGTTTCGATTTGAATGAATACGTCAACCGAGGCTCGGCCGCTCGACTGGTCGGAACCTTTGATGAGCCGGATGGATTGCTGACGGGGGCCGTCCGGCGCCAACCATTCGCAGTCATACTCCTGGATGAGATCGAAAAGGGGCATCCCGAAGTCGTCGATGTATTCTTACAGGTTCTGGGGGAAGGACGATTGTCGGATGGACTGGGACGAACCGTCAGCTTTTCGAATACGCTGATTGTGATGACCTCGAATCTTGGTGTGCGTGAAAATTCGCAGCGAGTGGGATTCGCGAAAGATTCGCCCGTCGGTGACCATGTCTGGGTGAAAGCGGTCCAGCAATTCTTTCGTCCGGAGTTCTTCAATCGAATCGATCGCATCGTCCCGTTCCATCAATTGTCTCGCGATGTGATCGAACAGGTGGCACGCATCGTCTTGAATGAAATGCTGCTGCGAGACGGACTGGCCCGCCGCCGTTGTGTACTTTCAATCGAACCGCAGGCGCTGGAACATGCGATAACCGCCGGATACACGCCAACACTGGGGGCACGGGCTCTGAAGCGAAGTCTGGAGCAGTTGCTGATACAACCCGCAGGGCGACAACTGGCGGCGTTACAAGTCAAAACGCTGACTCGGCTGCATCTGTATCCGTCCCCAGACGGAATTGCAGTGAACGTGCAGCCTCTGGCGGATGCTGATGCGCCAGCCAACTGCGTTGCCATGGCTCATCGACGTTCGCCCGCCGAACTGATGCAGCAGATCTCTCAGTTTGTAGCACGCGTTGAAACAGAAATTGCAGCGTTTCGGCCTGATGGACCAGTTTCTGCAGGTGATGTCACCGATCACCATCAAGCCTACTATCTTCTGCAGGAGCGGTGCAGACGGTTGCGGGAAGTTGTACGGACGTGGGCGGATCTGGAGGATGCGGCATCCCAACCTGGGGCTCAGGCACCGCTGCCTAACGTCACATTTCGTCACGTGAAAAAGGTCGTGTCCCATCGTCCAGACACTCCTTCTTCGTTCTGGGCCAGTCTGGCGCGCGAAGAATCGAACATGGTGTCTTTCCACCAGTCCCTGCGAGATCTCTTCGAAGGGGCAGAGGTCGTACAAGGGGCGGAATCTGCCTTGTTCATGTCGCTGTTGCACCAAGCCGCGTTGACCGAAGTGGAACTGACGGCCGTGCGAGATCGACTTCCGACGCGTATTGGACTCTGTATCCGACCGCTGGATGGTCATGACGGCGTGCCGGCACATGAACTGGCAATCCGCCTTCAGCGGATTTTGTCTGACACGGTGAAGGACTCCGAACTAGATCTCAGTTTGGACTGCACTGTCAGCCGTCTTCCCAACTCGCCGATGGATTCGAATGCGACGTTACTCGAAATTTCTGGCCTTTCAGCCTACGCGATCGCCCGTTCCGAAGCTGGAATTCATCTGGATTATTCCTCAGACGGTCAGTTTCGCGCCATTCAAGTGATTCCCGTTCCATTGCCTGATGGGAAATCGGTGGCCGATGCCTGGGACAATTTGTGGGAAGTGCGAGAACAGTGGATTCAGCAACTCGGTGCGGGGACAGGCCGTCTCGATGACGACCCATTGCCGCCAGGAAACGTTGTTCGTCTGTATGAAGGATGGGGACTGACACTGGATCTGCGTACTGGAGATATGACGGAAGGAAAACCAGACGCTGCAGCCTGGAGACGCTTTTTACTGGGGGCGTTTGCATTACCAGCCGAGATTCATTCGTAGGACGGGAATGCGGGGCGATACGGCGCGTAGCACCACCTGTTTTCGCAGAACTAGACACACCATTTCGTGTGGCAGAAAAACAAACCCATGGACACTTACCGCTTTCCCGTGTTGATCGTTCGAGACCGACAGGGTCATTCGACGGCGATTGCCGTCGGTGCCGATGAGC
>CAIWEX010000685.1 GCA_903911795.1 uncultured Schlesneria sp. | reverse complement strand
CATATTGATGGTGAGGTTGTCAACGTAAAATAGTCCGGTGTCCACAAGAACGAGGTCATCACCGGCACCGGCCTTGATCGACAAGTTTAGGACTCCAACACCGGATGCAGTCGTGACGGGTATCAGCGGGACTACTTCAATCGTCAGCGGCGCACCTTGCGGCCTCGGTCCGCGCGGCAGGCAGTGGACTACTTCTCCGCAACCTCTAACTCAGTCACAAAACGGAACGGACGGCCGAACGGCCCGAGTCCTTCCGTGACCGATTCGATGTGAAGCACGCTCAGAGTCTCGGGATCAAAGAGAAACCGGGTGGATTTCTTAACTGTCCCGGAGTTCGGGATCAACAGAATGCGCTCCGGTTCACGGTCGGAGCGGATGACCCAACAGTTTGTCCCTTTGTAGATTTCGGAACCGATCACCTCATGCTGGCAGGGACCCGGCAGCGTGCTCGTCACGGGCTCGCAGACCCACTTCGTGCCGATCTTCATGGTTCCGGGGTAAAGATATAGCTCTCTTGCGGCATCGAACTCCTCAGGTTTTCCGTCCCGACCCACGATCGCGTCCAGCACGAGGTCTCGATCATTGTCTTGATGAAACAACTCGTACATTTCAGAATTCTCTAAATCGTTCTTGGACTTGTTTCGTCCGATGAAGCTTGGTTTCCCTTCTTCGGCATCAGAATGAATGGCATGGGTTTCGATCTTGAAGGCATGTTCGGACTTTCCTTCCTTGCGCTCCACAATCGACCACGTCTGTGTGAGCTTATCCTGACCCGCGAACTTGCCATCGACGAAATAGACCGTCGCCCCGGCGTACTTGATGGGCGCATGGTCCTTCACCAGCCCGATCTGATTCGAAGGCTGACCCGAGCCCGGCGTCTCCTCTGCCGCGGCCCGATCCACGGCAGCCGCGAATCCCACCAAAGTGACGATGATGACCGATACAAGCCAGCGATTAGACGCCATGATGTTCGCTTTTTCGGGGTTAAGAGATAAGGGGGATTCAGGACAATCCTCGGATTGGATTCGCAGATCTTCGCGTTCAGAAGCCGGTCAGCTGCGTCAGGCCGTTGATATAAAGGTATGGCATCAGAGGGACGACGTCAATCGTCAGTGGCTCACCTTGCCGACCGGCCTGAGGCCGTCGCGGCCCTCGCGAGGATCTTTCTCGACGAGATCGAGCGGTTGCTGCTCGATGCGGCGGGCATGACACATGACGCCGACACCCCCGGCGTCTCCTCGCCCGCGTCTGGTCGCCGTATCCTTCCTGCATCGCCCGGCCGATCATGCCGGAGGACCTGGCGACCCTCGTCACGGCCAACCCGCCGAGCCGGATCAGCATTCCGTAATGCGTTCCGAAAAAACCAAGCCGCTCACTACACCATAGCGGTCAGCTCGAAGACTTCAAACGCAACCCGAACGCCGCTACCGCATCGCGGGCCTCGTCCTGCTGAGGCAACGGCCCTCGACTGCGAAGGGGATCACGTTCATGACGCATCGAAGATGAGACCGGCACCGCGAACCTCATCGTCCACTTCAACACTTGGGAACGCTTCCGCCCCGTCGCCCGAGGAGCGTCCGCCGTCATCGCCCACCGCATCCTGCAACGCCAACATGGCGTCTGCCATTTGCTGGTGGATCGCCTCGACGATCTGACCGACGTG
>CAIWEX010000684.1 GCA_903911795.1 uncultured Schlesneria sp. | reverse complement strand
TCGGCAAATTACGGCAAAAAACCTCGCTCGCGCAGTTCCTGAATATTGTCAGGAGCACTCCGCATGATCCGTTCGGACGCATATCGCAAAATGGCGAAGCCCGCGAGGGGCGCAGGAGCGGTCAGGATCGCGACATGCTCTTCTTCTTCGTCATCCAATTGGCGATTCAACTTGGCGACCACTTCTTCGACACTGTCACTGACGATTTTCTTCGGACCACTCTGGTTCTGCAATTTCAGGTTTGAAAACGACGCGGTCCGGGAAAGAATGAACTGGGCCAACCCATAGTCATCATCATCTTCGAAGAAGTTCTGAAACTCTGGCTGGGCATTATCCGGGGTAATGATCATCGGCCGAGTGATCTTGACCTCACCCTTCGTGATACTGACGGTCGTGTCTTCACCCAGTCCTGACAGAACGAGAAAGTACGGGAGATCAGAATTGCCAAACGTGAATAATGAGTAATGAACGGGACGCGCAATTTCTACAGCGTCCATCGCCGCCCGAAACCGCCGCTCATTCTCGAAGGCATCAAAGGGAAACACTCATCAAACTCCATCCAAAGCAAACTGGCGGAAAAATCTCCGCCACTCATCACAGTGATGTCAGTTGAGTCAAACTCACGACCAAACACAAGAGATCTTTGCAAGACAGCAGGGTCAATGCGTTCATTCAAAAATGAAGTAAACCGCCAAGTACTGCCGACAACGTTGACCGTTTCGAGTTTCAGATGTAATTCACTGGCGGTTCCAATGGATGATCGAGATACGGATGGCAACAGCAACGGCCCCCACTGCTCAAATTGGCGAACATGCACCAACTCATGGGAGCGACTTTTTTCAAGACAGCCCAAGTCCCGAGCCAGGATAACGTGCCCGAGAGTCATCGCTGCACCGCCACGATGATATCGGCTGCCCTGAAGTAACGAGCTCACAGCACCACCCCAGGCTTCCAGCACACCTCCCCGCAGCCGAATCGATCCTCCTGTCACAACTGCCAGCATGGCGAGCGACAACCCCAGTAGAGTCACAGGAAATGCCCAGACGTAGCCAATTTTTCTCATTTTTCGTGCTACCACATGCTGGGATCGTTACTTACCAGCTGACTTCGGTGTCAGGCGGACGTAGTCGATGCCGACCATGTAGCCTTTTACCGCCTTCGGGTTCGCTCCGATGATCTGGAAGCCGAGTTTGTGAGTTCCTTTTGCAATTTGACGTGGGCCGAATGTCAGGACTCCGGTGGTGATTACGTCAGGTGCATTGTAACAATCGACCGGTTCCCCAATGGGTTCACCGTCGAGTAGAACCTGCACGATGCCGTAGTCGACAGCCATTCCCAGAACGACTTCCACGTCATACAAGCCTTCAGCGGCCACTGCCAATTCGAGTTCCAGCCTGGCACCGGGACCGGCACCGGTCCACCAGAGGTGATCGTTGCCCGACCAGCGATCCTTAGTAAAGCCCCCCATCCCCTGGCTGACCGCGTTCCCGCCCGTCTTGCCGACGATCTTCATCGTTTCTCCCTCAATCGCCCCCGGAACCTTGCCCGTTTTCGGATCGATCGGAGACTTAGGGCCGCGAATCGCCACCTGAGTCGGATGTCCCAGGTAGGCAATCAGGTCGCGTTGCTCATCCGGTGTCAGTTGATTCAATTGCCCTTCGGGCATCAACGACAACTCCGACAGTTTGCGTTCCTCAATGTCACTCTTCGCAATGACAACCGTGTCGTTGATCGTGCGGACCGTAATCGCACTATCGGTTTCCTTCTGGATCAAGCCGGTGACCACTCGTCCGTCCTTCAATGCGACCAGCGTTGTCCGATAGTCCTTCCCGACGATGGCAGACGGGTCAAGGATGTTCTCAAGGATATAGTCCAGATTCGCGCGGTTGGAACCTGTGATATCCGGCCCGATCTTTCCACCTTCGCCGAACAGCGTGTGGCAGGCTGAACAGGTCTTGGCATAGAGTCGCCGACCGTTACTCAGGTCGGCAGTCTTCAGCCGTGCGGGAGTGAGTGCCGCCTTTTGCTTGGCGATCAATTCCAGTTTGTCTTTGGCTGTCGCCCGGATTTCGCCCCAGACCGACGTGATTCGCTTCGACAGAGCTTCGTCCTTGAATCCCAGCAGTTGCTGGACGTGATACGCATGCACATCTGTCCGAGGGACAGTTCCCTTTTCGATCGCATCAAACAAGGTGTTCGCCGATGAGGGGCGTGCGACCAGTGTGTTGATAGCGTCGCGTTTTTCGGCGTCGTTCAACTTGGAGTAGAGTGCTAAAATCGCTGGTGACGTGGCAGCATCGTCGAATGTTGCCAGGGCACGAATCGCAGGTGCCCGTAGCGATGCGTCAGCCAGGGCGGCTCGCAACGCCGAAGCCGCTTCGGTATCACGACCTTTGACGATCAGATCCAGTGCCCGTTGACGCTGATCAAGCGGTGCCTTGGCATCCGCCAGCAAACCTCGCATCCGTGGCAGAATCCGCTTGTCACCAAACGCAACAGCAATTGCATCTCCCTTTTCACGAACGGCGGGATCGCTGCTCTTCAGTAAGGCGTCATAGGCGGGGACCCAGGCTGCAGGTTGAGGAATATTGACGCGTCCTTCGAAGGCCAGTCGGATTTCATCAAGAACCATCGACTGTTGATTCGCGTCTGTCGCGCTGGCGAGCCATTCGATGGCCGCCGTGACTGCCTCATTGGACGAAGCTGCTCGACGGACGATAAAGCGAGTCACCTTTTCCAGCTTGGAATTCCTGGCCAAGATCATCGCCTTGGCAGGATCAGCCATCACCAGTGGTTCAATCCCATACCACAGTACCAGCGGCAGATTGTGATCTGTCGCGTCTTCACCGTGTGACAGCAAATTGGCTGCCAGTTCCCAGCGTTGATCCAGCGGCAAGCGTTGCAGGGCCGATGCCAGATAGAGTCGAACAACGGCTGAAGGATCACTCTCAGCCATATAAACCAGCTTCGTCATCACGGGCTTACTGGCCTGATGGTCTTCCAGCTCGAGTTGAATTCCCCAGCTTCGGAGGTACGGGTCGCTGGACTTCAGGACTTCCATGGATCGCTTGTCGTCGATCTTGCCCAACGCGTGCAGTGTCCAGAGGGCTCGCAGCTTGCGAGTGACATCGTCTGACGTGTCATAGATTTTCCAGAGAGATTCGGCCGCTTCAGCCGACAACTTGCCACTCGCGGCCCGCTCCTGGAGCAACCGACGTGCGGTACGGACATGCCAGTCATTCTTTTCCAGATGCAATGTTGCCAGTTGCTGGTCGGTCGCCTGCAACGGATTCGACTTCGGACGCTCCGCCCGAGCTCCTGGCCCGATGTATTTCACGTTATAGATTCGGCCATTGGTCCGGTCCCAGATCTCGGGGTTCGTCCGATGGCAGGCGTTCTTGTCGTACCAGTCAATCAAGTAGACCGAGCCATCCGGGCCGTACTTCAGATTGATCCCGCGGAACCAATGGTCATTGGCGATCAGGAAATCGGGAGCACGGCGACCAATGAATCCCGAGCCTGCCGGGTCGAACTTACAGACATTGATCCGGTTGCCATGGACGTTGTCCATGAAAATCTGATTGCGATACTGTGCAGGGAAGTTGTCGCCGAGATAGATCATGGCGCCACAGTGGGCGTGTCCGCCCCCGGCAGCGAGAGTATCTGTCGGGGCATGAGGTTCGTGTCCCCACCAGGCATGATCCTGAATTTTGCCGACATAGTGAAGATGATCGGCAATCGTCTTGATGTCTTCGAACGTATACGGATTGAAGTGCTGACCACCCTGCCTGTGATAGCGTCCTCCCTGGATCATGTGCCACAGGTGAGGAATGACGCAGGCGGTGATAAAGGCCTGGCCTCGATCATCGAAGTCGACACCCCACGGATTGCTGGTTCCGTGTGAAAAGACTTCGAAGACATCTCGCGTCGGGTGATAGCGCCAGACACCGGCATTCAAGCCTTGCCGGTCCGCATCCGCCGTACCGGGTTTGCCAACCTTGGAATGTGTGAACACTCCGTGACATCCATACAGCCAGCCGTCAGGTCCCCAGATTAACGCGTTGAGTGTTTCATGGGTGTCCTGCCAGCCGAACCCGTCCCTCAAGACAGTTGCTCCCTTGGGAACATCCTCCGGAAACATCAAGCCAGCCTGCAGCCCCTGAGCACCCGCGACGGGTCCGTCGGGAATATCGTCACCGTTCCGATCAGGGATAAACATCAGATACGGAGCGGCACCGACCCAGACCCCTCCAAACCCGATTTCCAAGCCGCTGACGAGGTTCAGTCCTTCGATAAAGACCTTGCGTTTTTCGAACGTCCCGTCCCCATCGGTATCTTCCAGGATGACGATCTTGTCTTTCCCCTCACCCGCTTTGGCCCGATTGGGATAGGTATAGGCTTCGGCAACCCAGATCCGGCCGCGGGGATCGAGCGTAAAGGCGATCGGCTGATGAACGAGTGGTTCACCTGCGGACAACTTCACTTGAAAGCCTTCTGGCACCGTCATGGCCGCTGCGGCCTCTTCCGGACTCCGACCGTCTGCCATCGCGACAGCCTTCTTCGGCTGAATCGCCTTGAATTCCTTTTCGGTGACGCGAGCCACCTTGTGTCGCAGGACGTGCGCTCCCTTCATGCCACCGACGACGATGTCGGGCAACTTGTCGCCATCGACATCGCCCACCATCAGTTCCCGGCCAACGCCTGATTCGCCGTCGGCCTTGAACGGTACCCATTCGATCCCGTCTCTGCCTCGAACGAGCTTGAACCAATATACAACAGCCCCGGCATCCCACATCGGGCTGCGATCATGATGCGACCAATAGGTCTTGCCGGTGACAATGTCTTTCAGCCCATCGCCGTCGATATCATGCAGGGCAACCGTGTGCGGTTCCGTAAACAAGACGCCGTAGGGGTTGTCGGTCGTCTTTTCGCCCACGATGACGTGCTTCACGAAATCAATGGAGGCGGCTCCATCTGAACCTTTGACCTGTTCGAACCACGCGACGCCGAAGGCATGAGCCTGAATGCTGCTGATGACATCGTTGTCACCGTCACCATCGACATCATAGGCGAACATGTCCGCGCCACCCGGACCTGTGAAAACGTACTTGTGGAATTTCCATTCCGGGTCCCCGTCGACCGAGGCGGGCTGTTCCAGCCAGCCATCCTTGTAGATCACGTCGAGGCGTTTGTCGCCGTTGATGTCACCCACACCGAGACCATGTCCGAAGGGATACTGGCCTACTTCGCCTGAGATCGCATGCCAGACCCAGGTGTTCGGCTGCTTCGGATCGAACGTGGCAAATCCGAACTTTCCCAGATGATTGCAGACGAGTTCCGGACGTTCGTCACCCACGAGATTTACGAACTGCGGCGACTCATTGCCGATTCCATCGAGAACCTTGTGTGCGCCCCAGTGGTGTTTGGGGTCACCGATCTTGTCGGCTCCTGGATTGACGTACATCACCGCAGGAGATCCCGGCAGTCCGCAACTGACCAGGTCATTCCAGCCGTCACCGTTGAAGTCGTAAACCCACGTAAAGAAGTTGTTGGAATACCCTTTGCGGTTTTGAGGAACCGGAGGATAGATCTCGTGCTGCTTCTTAAATTCCGGGCCTTCCCACCAGTAGGGTCCGTGAACGATATCAAGCTTGCCGTCCTTGTTCAGGTCACCAAAGTTGGCACCTTCCGAAAGATATTCGTCCGTCAGTTGCTGCCGCTCAAACGTGTGAACCGTGAAGTCATCGGCGTTGGCACTGACGGACCAGGCGATCGCTGCGCAGGTCCACAGACAGATGAATGAGCTACGTGTCATCATGAGAATCCCGCAAGTTGAGCATCACAGATTGGCGGCCACCAGACTGCCGCAAAGCAGTATGCCGCCTGAATGACAAGACAACAAACGAAAATGCCGGGACGATCACCATCAATCAGCCGTCACGGAGATCACCAATTACGACAACGGCATTGGGAGTCCTGACCGCGGAGCGACCTCCAGAATTTGGATTCGGAATGCAGCACCGTGCTTTGATCGGGTGGGCCTTCAGCCAGCCGCCTCACGATCGCGGGGCCGCACCTCCGCTACAATCGTTAAACTCAGAGCATCGCAAGTTCGTAATCACTTATAACTTATCGATTTAAATCTTTCGGTGTACATTTCGACAGTTCTTTCGGCGGATTCTGCCGGACACCGGCTTCGTTGGTACCGCACAAGTTCTATCTGCTGGCGATGTTACCCCCGAAATTGAGCGGCAAGCCAACGAGCGAGTCCTTCACGAATTGGGAGGAAACGTGACATAACTCTTGTGGCAAAAACATCTTAAACTGTACAGTTGTTCACGCCATGCCAGCTTGTCTACGATTGTTTTGCCTCCCTGACACCACCACGGTTCCCCCCTCGTGGATTTGATTCCCTCCCGGTTATTTGAACCGAGTTTTTCAATCCACTCCTGGTGTTGGCGGCGGCAAGACAGGTGCTGCCATGACTTCCCATGTCCGACATCAGCAACATCAGCGAGCTCTGCGCGGCGACATGCATCGCACGCGTGCACTCTCGATCCGTCCCACAGTCGCGCATCGTCAACGGGGATCCGCAACACAATCTGCTGCATTCAGCGCACCGGAAACATGGCACGAACCTCGTAATGACGGCGAGATCCACTTCGTCCGACAAACAGCCGGAACGGGGTTCATCCATCCAGTGACGATTGAGGACGTACGCCAGCGTATCGCGGACCTTCCGGCACAGTTCACAAGACAGATTGAAGTTGTCCAGTTCAGCTCAATGACGCGGAAACGAAGCCTGTTTCCATTGTATGGAATGCAATGGGGGCCAAACGTTTACCTGTATCCGATTGAAGAATCATTGCACGAAACCTATTACCGGCCGCCTACTCCGCAACAGATTATCGAAGCGCGGATGTACGGTGGTGTCTGGGAACAGAAGTCTGGTGTCTGGACGCTGAGGTGGACACTCGAAACAATTCGTGACTTTTACCTGAACAACGTGCTGGTACACGAGATTGGCCACGTCAACGATGTCCGCAACACGAATTCGGCCGCGCGCGAACGCTATGCGAACTGGTTTGCGACCGAGTACGGATATCGCATGTCACGGGGACGGATCTGATTTGATTTGGGAAAATGAAAACGAACTCACTTCCCTTTCGTTGGACAACCGATATACTTCGTTGACCTCCCTTCACGGGGATGGTCACTCTGTCGCGGGGTGGAGCAGCCCGGTAGCTCGCGAGGCTCATAACCTCGAGGTCGTAGGTTCAAATCCTGCCCCCGCCACTTTTCGGAACAAGAAGCCCTTCGACGATCGCGTCGAAGGGCTTTCTTATTGTCGGAACAAGAATTGCGTCGAACCGCGAGTTCAATAGGACCATTTCCAGGATTCCACGCTTGGCGGCATAGTCGGCGCTAAGCCATTGTTGTCGCAGGGTTTGACTGAGTTCAAAAACTTTTGCCGCCAACTCAGGCTCCCGAAGTGATGCTGGATGCCCACTGATTTGGCTGGTCGGATGATAGCGAGCCGTTCCCGATGCCCTTCGGCGATCCGCTATGTCACTTTCCGGTCGCTGGTCGTTAGATTCAACATCTTGAGGCGCTCAAGGAGAGCGGTCGTCGTGTGTTGCGCAAGATCGCAAAAAGGAAAACTACACAACGGTTCGTTCGGCCTTCTGCTTTTGCTCTTGCTTGGGGAAATCGGCCGCGCGAGCGACTGCTTCGCCTGCCGAGAATTCTTTACGGAGCACGTCGAGCTTTGCCATTGCCGCATCAAAAGCATTGTTCCCAAGGAGAAGATGGTGTGGCGGATTCGCAGACTCAACTGCTTTGACGATGGCATGCACAGCACGAACCGGATCGCCAGGTTGCTTGCCAGAGTCGGCGCGCAGGTGGTTCCGACTCACGCCTGCTGTTGCTTCGTAATCCTGAATCTGTCGCTTGCTCTCGTTCGCTGACCGCCCCGCCCAATCAGTACGGAAACCACTCGGCTCAACGAGCATCACCTTAATTCCAAGCGGCTCAATCTCTTGCGAAAGTGCTTCGGAAAGGCCTTCGACGGCAAATTTTGTCGCGTTGTAATAACCAACTCCTGGAAATCCACAAATTCCGGCCAAGGAGGAAAAATTGACGATGAAGCCTTTTCGACGCTTCCGCATACCGGGTAGCGCGACATGAATCATCCGGCACAAACCGAAAAAATTGATATCAAACATTTTACGCACTTCAACTTCTTCGCTCTCTTCAACTGCCGCGAAATACCCAATCCCCGCATTGTTCACGAGAACGTCGATACACCCGAATTCCTCTTCAGCGTTCTTGATAGCGGCCTCAGCCTGACTCCGATCCGTTACGTCGAGCGTCAGGATCAATGCGCCTTTCTTGCCTTCGAACTCCTTCAATTCAAGCGGGTCACGTGCGGTCACAACGGTTCGGTAGCCTAGTTCAAGCACATGCTTCGCAAGTTCGCGACCAAACCCGGTCGAGCAGCCGGTAATAAACCAAACGGGCTTATCGGTATTTCTTGAATTGCTGTTTGTCGTTGCCATTTTCGTATCTCCTTGAGATTTGATGTTTCTGTAGAAATTGCGGTTACGCTGGCGCATTGAGCGATTCAACCCGTACCAGTTTCTTATTCACGAACTCGTGGATACCCAGACTGGAGAGTTCGCGTCCATAGCCTGAGTTTTTGATCCCGCCGAACGGCAAGTCAGGGGCAGTCCAGGTTGGGTGATTGATGAACACCATGCCCGTGTCGATTTGACTCGCCACACGTTTGCCACGCTCAATGTCCCTTGTGAAAACTGAGCCTCCCAAGCCAAAGTCCGAGTTGTTCGCCAGCGCCACGGCCTCACTCTCGTTCTTGACCCTGAAGAAAAGTGCAACTGGGCCGAAGAATTCTTCACGAAATGAGGGATTCTTGGGTTCGATATTCATCAGGATCGTCGGCTGCATGAATGCACCCGGGCGGTCGATTCTGTTGCCGCCCATCACGAGCGTGGCTCCGTGTGCCACGGCGTTTTTGACCTGTTCGAGCAGATGAACCAGAGCTGCTTCCGTCGACAACGGCGCGAGGGTCGTCTTCTCATCCATAGGGTCACCTGGCTGGAACCCAGCAAGCGCCGTCTTGAACTTTTCGAGAAAGCGATCAGCAAGTTGTTCGACAACGATGAAACGCTTCGCCGCGATACAGCATTGGCCCATATTGTTCATCTTGGCCCAGCAGGCCCACAAGACGGCTTTGTCGAGATCGGCATCTTCAAGCACAATGAATGCGTCGCTTCCGCCTAGCTCCATCGTTGACTTCTTGAGGTTTTGTCCGGCTCTCGCCGCAACACGTCTTCCAGCATCCGCGCTGCCTGTTAATGCCACACCCTTGATCCGAGGGTCGTCAATGACAAGATTTACCTGGTCATGTGAGATCATCAGGTTTGTATAGGCACCCTCCGGTGCTCCCGCCTCTCGCCAGATCTTTTCAAACGCGATCGCGCATTGCGGCACGCACCTCGCATGTTTTACCATGACGACATTGCCCGCCATCAGATTGGGCGCAGCAAAACGTGCAAGCTGGTAGTAGGGAAAGTTCCAAGGCTGCACGCCGAAGAGCACACCGAGGGGCGTACTTGCGATTTCTGCTTCGCCTGAACTGAGTTTGAGGTGCTCTGGTGCGAGGAATTGCTCCGCGTTCTTGGCGTAGTAGTCGAGGATATCCGCGCTGAGCGCTACTTCGCCGCGGGCCTCTCCAATGAGTTTGCCCATTTCGAGCGTCATGAAGCCAGCTAACTCATCCCTGCGCGCTCGCATGATCGTAGCGGCTTTTGCGACCACGGCGGCTCGTTGGACGAACGTTGTGGCCCGCCAGGTCTCGAAGCAATTCGCCGCGGTTTGGAGTGCCGTTTCAAGTTGCTTGTCGGTGAACTCCTCAAACGACTTCAACTCTTTGCCGTTGTAAGGGTTGATGCTCTGGTATATCACTGCAATGTCCTTTTCAAATGTTGTGCGGATGTCTGATCAAGCGAATTGGCTTGTTAAAAAATTACGGCATCTTTCCGGAGAAGTGGTCATCGAACCAGCTGCCGGTCTCGGTGTCTGGCCCAAACCGCTTCGAAGCGACGGTGAGCGCCCGGGCGCAGCAATTCACTCGGCTCATGGTCGTCCGCGGCCTTCGCCGGTCCGTGAAAACAGGTTCAGACGCGATGCTCAGGTCCGACGCGGACGATCTTCTTGCCGAAGTTCTCGCCTTTCAGCAGCCCGAGCAGTTCACGCGGCGCGTTTTCCAAGCCGTCCGTAATGTCTTCGCGGTACTTGACTCGACCTTCCCGCAGCCACGCGCTCATGTCGGCCATGAAGTCGCTGAGCTGGGAGGCAAAATCCGAGACGATGAATCCCCGGAAGGTTAGCCGTTTCACGAGGATATTCTGCATTACCAGCGGCACACGGTTTGGTCCTGCGGGCAGTTCGGTCGCATTGTAGTGGGCGATCAGTCCGCAGACCGGGATGCGGGCGAAGTTGTTGCACAAGGGTAGTACCGAGTCGAACACCGCCCCACCAACGCTCTCAAAGTAGATGTCGATGCCATTGGGACAGGCTGCCTGGAGTCGCTTTGCAAGGTCGGGTTGACGATGGTCGAGGCAGGCATCAAAGCCGAGTTCCCCGCTGACGAAACGGCATTTCTTTTCCCCACCAGCGATGCCAATGGTCCTGCAACCTTTGATCTTGGCGATCTGCCCAACGAGCGAACCGACCGCCCCGCTTGCCGCTGCCACCACAAGAGTCTCACCGGCCTGTGGTTTGCCGATATTGAGCAGCCCGGTGTAGGCGGTGAGGCCCGGCATCCCAAGCACGCCCAGCGCGTAGGAAATCGGGCCGAGCGCGGCGTCAACCTTTTGTAACTGTGTGCCATCGGACAGCGAAAACGTCTGCCAGCCGGTCTCTGCTAACACGATATCCCCGGTCTTGTAACTTGGGACATTCGATTTCACGACCTCGCAGACCGAACGGCCCTCCATGACCTGCCCTACCTCAACCGGCTTCGCATAAGAGTCTCCAGCATTCATGCGGCCACGCATGTAGGGGTCAAGGGAGAGATAGACCGTGCGCAGCAAAACTTGCTGGGGGCCTGGTTCAGCAACCTGGGCCTCGACCAGTCTAAAATTGTCCAAGGTGGGCTCGCCACGAGGACGCGAGGCAAGAAGGATCTGGCGGTTGTTTACGGCTGCCATTGTCTCTCTCCTTTGGCTTGTTCATCAGATTGTCAGAATTCGACCTGCCCAGTCGTTGCTTGCGGACTCTTGGTACAGTCTTCGGAATCCGTCTCTCTGAAAAAAACTTTGTTTCTTGCCTGCCACCGAGGTTCTCCCCAGATGGCGGTCCCGTGCCCGCGAACAAAAAAGCCGGCGTGGCTGAACACCTCAATGTCCTGAAAAAGTCGCCGGAACGATGTAGCTGCTGCCCCTGGGCTAGCGATCTTTCCAAGACACGTTGATCAAGCCGTGGTGATTGCCACGGAAGGTGCTGAAACGTGGCATCGAGATGGAGAGCCGCTGAGACAGCCTGACGCACCTGGTCTTTGGAGAAGCCACATCGGCCGACGACAGTTGCTTCACCTTGCTCCCGTCTGTTTCACCATGGCCAGGCATGCCTTTTCGCACTTGCGGCATTCCTCGGCGCACGCCTTCATGTGCGTGTCACCCGGAATCTTCTCGCACGCAGACCCACACTCGTTGCAGGCTTTGGCACAGCACTCGCAAATCAAAACGGACTGCGGTCCACCCCTGGACACGATCTGAGAAGCAGCAGCACAAAACGTCGCACAGTCTTGACACGACATCAGCGTCGCCATGTGTTCCTTCTGGCCTTCAACAGCCAGATGAATGCAATGCGTCGCACAGGAATCGCACGACCGCTGGCAATCGGAGCAGGATTTGCCACACGACAGCATAGCCGCTTCGTGCGCCATGTGAGATCCCTTCTTCTCTTGCGATAGTCCCGGCGGGGCAAACGCCACAACACCGCTGATTGCCAGCATGAACGCCAGCAATCCCATTTCGCCTGTTCGAGTGTTCATGAAAAACAATCCTTTCGTTGGGGGCATATGCCATGGCATAAAAAAAGCCGACGCGGCGGAATACCCCACAAAGGTGTTCCATCGCGTCGGCTTACCTACGAACAAACCACTCGGCAGGGGCCGAGGTGCCTTTTGATCAGTCTTCCGATTTTGTTGAGAGGCGAGTGATGTACTCAGATCCTCTCGACGATGGCCATCCTACGCCGATCCCGCCGAATATCAATGAGTTTGTTCGTTTATTATTTCTGTCGTAGCATCGAATGCACCTGGAAACGGACGCGACCTTGAAACCTCTTGAACCGGAATGCTGTCTGGTGTGCAATACGCTGCTATGCAACACGACCCGAGTATCGACCTGCGATAATCAACCGTCGTGACTATCGATAAGCCTCAAGGCCCGGCACAATTTGTGTCGGACCTTGTTTCATTCTCGGGGCTGAACTTCCAATACATGCGAACGGAGCCTTTCGATGTCGCGCAGCCAAATGCTCGTTCTGGCCACTTTTGTATCCATCGCTGCGGTCATCAACGCCGCTTGGGGCCAACCACCGAAGAGGTCTTCTGGTGCGACGGCATTCGCCTTATCGCCGAAGACACGTGAGCTGATTCGCGAAGTTCAGACTCCGCTGGTAAGTTCGATCGCGCAGCGCTTCGGCAATCCATCCGAGCCGATCGTTCCTGAGGGCTTTCCGGTCGATGCGGCCGTTGTCCAAGGGGAACGAGTCTACGCCACGCATTGTGCCAGTTGCCACGGGGCCGGTGGAGACGGAACAGGCCCCAAATCGAAAATGCTGGACCCGAAACCACGCGATTTTCGACTGGGGATCTTCAAGTGGAAGTCAACCCGAATTCAGGAAAAGGTGCTTCGTCAAGATTTACGCGAAACACTTCGATTGGGTATTCCGGGGACTGCGATGCCGTCATTTGCGGAACTACCGGAAGCAGACAGAAACGCCGCTGTTGAATATGTGAGATGGCTCGGAATGGCTGGCGAGACTGAATTCAGACTTGCCCTCGAATTCGAGGCGGATTTTTCATCGAAGGCGGTTAGTGCGAAAATCGCTCAGGGAATGCAGATGGCTGACATAAAAAAGGTGGCCGTCAACGACGTGAAGGAGCGATTGCCCTCGACTATTGACGAGACACTTTCGTTTCTTCAGGAGCGTTGGAAGAACGCAGAACTCGAAACGAGTATCATTCGTCCAACAGGAGCAACGCCGTCAGACGATGCCTCGATAAAGCGAGGCCGCGCTATCTATTTGTCCCAAAGAACCAAATGCAACACGTGCCACGGCGACGACGGGAAAGGTGACGGACCAGCAACCAGGGATCACTGGAATGTGCCGGGCTCCAATGAGAAATATCAAAAGCCTGGGTTGCACGATACCTGGGGCAACTTAAACCAACCTTGGGACCTGACGACCGGAAAGTTTCGCGGCGGAAGCTCGCCCGACGACCTGTATCTGCGAATCTAC
>CAIWEX010000683.1 GCA_903911795.1 uncultured Schlesneria sp. | reverse complement strand
TGCTCGCGGAGCTGGGGTATGACGCCGCAGCCATCGCCGGCTTTCGCTCCTCAGGGGGTGATATAGCCCGTCTTCGGGGAAACACGGTAGCTACAGGGATATTTCAGGTATAAGGGATGCTCGTACGTATTAATGATTAATCCCATTGGCGGCCTGAATTCAATCAGGCCGCGATGCATCTCTGTAAGTGCTTGAAATGAAATATTTTATTCTGTTAGTGAGTTGCCTCGCGGCCGGTGCCGTCGGGGCAAAATGTCCTGATCATTCGTTTGCCGAACCAGGCCAGGTTCGACTGGACAATCGTCCCGTCCTGATCGCGACGCATGCATCCTCATCGTTTGATTCGGATTTTTCGGCCAAGCGGGGAGTCGACGAAGCCGTCCGTTTTGCCCGTGACCGGAACCTTCAGGTGGTCTACCTTCAGGACGACCGGATGGACCCCAATTACTACGTCGAGGATTGCAGGCCCGACTACTGGGTGGAGTCCGAGAGCGGAGAGCTGACCTTCCGCATTCCAACCGACCACGTCTACCTGGTCGGCGGGCACCTGGAGCTATGTCTTGCCAACACACTCAGCGACATTCTGGACTTCTGGGCGAAAGAGCCGATCCGCGACCGCACGATCGAAGTACTGATGGACGGCGTCTACTCCAACGGCAGGAGCGTCGACGAGGGCACCCCGTATTTCGACGATATGCAACGTTACAGGCAGGTGCGCTCGTACGGCCGGCCTGCAGGAGAGTACTGGGGGAAAATAAGCCTCCTGGAGACCATGGGGGTGATCTACAGGGCAGAGCGACAATACCAGTATCTTGTAGCGGTGTTGCCGCAATGGCGGCGCAGTCTTCCCGAGGGCTATCGGGTCGAACTCAGGATGAACGATTCAATACCCGTTGTCCTGCGAGAGGGGAAAGGTTTTCTGCCGCCGGTGCTTAGGTTTCTGTTCGTTGATTCGGCGGTGACCCTGACTGCGAAAGACCTGTTCAGGGACGGTCTCTGACCGGTTAGCCCGCCTTTTCCGGGAGCATCAACCGCCCGGCCGTCACTCGACCGGGTGGTTACGCATTCTTTCGCAACGACTATTCGATCTTCGCCTTGGCGCGCAATTCTGCGAATACCTTCTGGACTTCCTGCTCCTGCAGGACATTCTGAATCTGCGGTTTGACCTGGTCAAAGGCGGGGAACTGCACGTTGCGAACATCTTCCAGGAGGATGACATGCCAGCCAAATTGAGATTGAACCGCCTGGGTGGTGAACTTGCCTTTTTCGAGTTTGGCCAGTGCGTCGGCAAAAGGTTTGACGAATGTGCTGGGGCCGTTCCAGCCGAGGTCGCCGCCGCGATCCCGCGAACCGCCGTCTTTTGACACCTTTGCGAGGTCCTCGATTTTCGCGCCCTTGCCCAGTTGCTCGATGACATTCTTCGCTTCGGCCTCGCTGTCCACGAGCACGTGGCGCGCCTTGTACTCGCGTTCCCCCCGTTGGGCACGGACCTTTTCGTATTCAGAGCGCAGCAAGGCGTCGCTGATGGGTTTTGATTTGAAATGGTCCTGCATGTAGACCTCGAACAGCACCTGCTGGCGTGCAATCTCGATCTGCGACTGAACGTCGATATTCTTGGACAACCCGCGGCGTTCAACCTCCTGGGCGACCAGTTCAAAGTTGATCAGTCGATCAGTGACGGCCTGCCGCAGTTGCTCGTTGTCCGGAACGCCGCGGGCCGTCTGCTGCTTGACCACCGATTCGACGCGGGTGCGGGGTATG
>CAIWEX010000682.1 GCA_903911795.1 uncultured Schlesneria sp. | reverse complement strand
TTGCTGTCGGGCCACCTGCCGTTTGAAGCGGCGGACCCGACCGTGCTGCGGATGTGCGTGCTCAACGATCCCGTTCCCCTGATTGATCAACTGCCGTCCTCCATCAACGACGTTATTGCCACCGGGATGGCAAAACTGCGAACGGATCGATTTGATTCCTGTGTAGCGTTTGTAGAAGCTCTCGCGGCGTGCAGTCCGACTGGATCGAACACGAAACGCGGGACAGCACGAGACTCGACGCTCGATTTTCTGGAATCTCCATCGACCCCCTCCACATCAGCCCCGATACCGTTGCCCTCAAACTCGTCGGGAACAGGAAATCGAGGAACCAGGAGCGGGCCGGGGAGTCGGCCGGGTCAAGCGAACGAGCGTAGTTCCAGATCCACGCAACCGACTTCGAGCCGTCCCGGAAGCAGTCGCAATTCAAACCGAAAACTCGACGACGAGGATCTCGACGACCTGGAATTGCTCGAACGTGATGATGACGATTTGATGGAATCCGAGGACGACGGAGAGACTCGACGATCCAGTCGTCGTCAACCGTCTGTTCGCAAGGTCCGACATGAAGCGGCGATGGAACAGGTGAATCGTCGCGCCATGATCTGGATCGCCTTGATCGGCGGAACGGTCTGTGCATCATTCCTCGGAATGTTCGGCTGGTTCCTGATGTATGGCATGAGCAAGTTCTTTGCCCCGGTCGATCCCGGCAAACAGAATTCGCAGTCAAATCAGATCGCCAGTGTCCAACCGAACAATTCTCAAGCAAACGGTACTCAACAAAACGGCGGGCAGGGAGCGGGAGCAAATGGAGGACAAAACGTTGTCCCGCCAGTGCCGGCTCGTCCGGATGATAAGACGCTGTTGAGATATCGCTGGGAGCAGGGGAAGCAGTACGTCTATTCGGTCAATGTTGATCTGGAACACGAAAACGATGTCATAGTGACCTTGAACGGAAATACAACGTATTCACTCGGGCAGCCAGTGGCCGGCAAAAAGGGGGACCCCGACGCTGGCAAGGGGACGGGGACTGGCTTTGTCGTTCAATCAAACGGGTTCCTCGTCACGTGTCAGCATGTCGTCGATGATGCTTCGGAAATCGAAGTTGCGATCGGCGGCAAGACGTATGCGGCTCGCGTGATCATCGAAGATGTGGAGCATGATCTGGCCGTTATCCGGATCGATGCCAACGGACTGCCCACATTGCCGCTTGCCGATTCTGATTCTGTGCAACTGGGCGAAGATGTGCGAGCGATCGGATTCCCGTTTTCCAGCATACTGGGGGCAAACGTCAAGGCGACTCGCGGGACGATCTCGGGCGTAAATCAGGAAGATGGTCGTAAGGTCTTTCAGGTCGATGCCGGAATCAATCCTGGCAACAGCGGTGGTCCTCTGGTGAATGATCGTGGTGAAGTCATCGGAGTGAACTTCGCCAAACTGCGGGAAGAAGTCGCGACGAACGTCGGGTTCGCGGTTCCCATCAACGATGCCATCCGATTGCTGAAAAGCGAGAATGTGGTCTTCGCCAGCGGTGACGGCAAAACGCCAAAGCTGGAAGGTCCTGAACTGGTCAAGAAAGTCTCCGCAGCCACGGCATTAATCACCGTCAATACAGGTGGTGGCCCCGCGGTCGGGCTCAATCATTTCGAATTGAGATGCCAGGGGGGACTGGCGTCCAGTGTCCGATCAAAATCAGGAGGGCCACTGCATCACACGGCCAATCAATTACAGAGCCAGCATTCACGATCCGTGACCGGGCGATTCACTCAACCGGACGTTCTGGAAACGGATCCTCTGGGGCGAGTCCACGAACTGACCGGCGAACGGACACCGCTGCCGGGGTTCATGGGTCCGTTGTCGCTGCTTGTCATGGAGCAGCTTCCGTCGACCCGGCGTCCGACTTGGACGAACTCGTTTGCCATCACGGTGATCATGAGTGAAGAGAGTGGCGATGCCCTGAATC
>CAIWEX010000681.1 GCA_903911795.1 uncultured Schlesneria sp. | reverse complement strand
TTTTTTCTTTACGACGGTCGTACACGCGATGAACATCAAACGCCCGATTGCAGACGGCTATCTTCACGCAGGAGCGTAAAGGCTACTTTCGGAAAGACCACCTGCCATCGGAAATCCGAACACCAAATGAAAAACGCCAGCAACCGTGCTGGCGTTTTTGGTATGGGCATCGACCCGTCCGACGAATTACGTCGCGGGGGCTTCAGCAGCAGGAGCCGCTGGTGCAGCACCCAGCTTGTTGATCAGCTTCGTCAAACGTGACTTGTCGCGAGCAGCCTTGTTCGCATGAATCAGGTGCTTGGCAGCCGACTGATCAATCTTCTTGATCGCCAGCATCAGGGCCGACTTGGCTTCAGCGAGAGTCTGAGTCCCGGCTGGAACAGCAGCGGCAGCCGCACGCACCTTCTTAACGGACGTTCGCAGCACAGATCGTTGATGACGATTGCGCACTCGGCGACGTTCCATTTTCCGCAGGGCACGACGGGCACTTTCAGTGTTTGGCATGGATAAAAAACCAAAGGGCAAAGGCTATTGAGTCAGCGGCCAACGATCAGCCCCGCGCAAACCGCCGTTCCGCGCAGGGAGGGAGAGTATATCTTCTGCCTCGTTTGCATTCCAGTCATCCGAGGAAAGACTGAAGATTTTGTGTTAACGATCTGTAACTCATTACAGTGAAAAACATTGCGAAATGTCGACACGGTCGCGATTCCAAATGCGTCACCGCGACTTTCGCCGCCACAAGCATTCACGCATCAGCTTGCCTTCGATCTGCTGACCGCTGAAAGCTGACCGCCCCCCCATCACACCCATTCGCGAATCAGATTCCCTTCGATCAGTCGCACAGGTCGACCGTCCGGAGCCTGCACATGCAGATCGAGGGGTAGACCCAGCTTGTGATAGATCGTGGCGACGATGTCTTCACTGAAATACTGATTTCGAATGGGCTGTCCCCCTTCGTCGTCTGTCGCTCCGATGACGCTGCCGCCGGGAACTCCCGCCCCAGCCATCACGGCAAAGCCAGAGGAAGCCCAGTGATCGCGACCGCTTGCGGAATTGATTTTTGGAGTCCGGCCGAAATCTGTCAGCCAGACAACCAGCGTCTTTTCCAGCAGTCCTCGCTGTTCCAGGTCCATCAGCAGTTGAGGCAGCGCCCGGTCGATTCGGGGAATCAGGTTGTCTTTCAGACTCTTGAAGTTGTTCTGATGCGTATCCCAGCCGCCGTCGGTCAATGTGACGAACCGGACACCCGCTTCAATCATGCGACGAGCCAGCAGACACTTTTGTCCAAACGGATTACGCCCATATTGATCACGTAACTTTGGATCTTCCTTGTCGACTTCGAACGCCTTCCGCGTTTCCTGAGCCGTAATCATGTTCAGCGCGGTTTTGTAGTTCTCGTCCAGTGCATCGAATTCCACGGGCTGGACACTGGTTGGTCGCTGGAAAGCATCGATCATTCCCAGCACTTTCTTACGCCGGTCGACACGCTCGTTGCTGATTCCATTGGGTGGAGTGATGTCACGGACGACAAAGCTGGCGGCATTGGGGTCGGCGAGGATTTCAAACGGGCTGTGTTCCAGTCCCAGGATGCCCGATGTCCCTCCGCCGAACCGATGGTCGATGGAACTCCCCAACTGAATAAACGGTGGCATTGCCGACTTAAAACCAAGTTCATGGCTGACCACTGATCCAATCGTTGGATACGGGACCGCCGGATTGAATTTACGCCCGGAAAGGACATGCTGATCAGCAATCCCGTGACTGCCATTCATCGGATTCCAGCTTCGCAGCAGGCCAAACCGGCCGAGTTCCTGAGCCATCCTCGGCAGGATCTCAGTGAACTGGATACCCGGAACGGCCGTGTCGATCACGCCGAACTCACCCTTCACACTGACTGGTGCCTGGGGCTTGGGATCAAACGTATCGTGGTGACTGGTCCCACCCTGAGTCCAGATCAGGATGCAGTTTGTATCTGTCCCGATCTGCGGAGCATGTCGCCCTGCATTGTTCTTCGCTAAAGCCTGCTGTGCCAGTACGTTCGGCAAGCTGACACCCAGTCCCGCCAGTGACCCCAACTGAAGAAAGCTGCGTCGAGAAACTCCTTCGCACGTTCGCGCAAAGCCAAGAAAGAGGTTCAACATGGCGTGGCTCCTCAAGGGCGGGATGACAGGCGGGAGGGCATTCGGTCGGCAGCGTAGCGGGACACACTGAATTGTAGCCGCAAAAGACGACACCAATCAAGCGATACTTGTGTGATCGACCGAAAACCGGGATGACCTTTCCAAAGAATTGGGGGAAAATTTACTGGTAGACGAATTCGAACGATTGCGAGCAGCACCTTCCGCATTGGCAGATTGTGATTCGCGCGGGTGTATTCCGGGCCTTCGCGAAACACTCAGACCCGGCCACCCGGCAGCAATCCGTGCCGCGCTGATTGCCAACCAAACGCTGGTTGCAATACACCCATCAGCCGGTACGCGCTAGCGTCCAGTTCCGAATGTCGATGGGCTCCCTCTCCCGAAAGACAAATGAGAACCGGGCTAGCGCACCGGCTGATTTCCCGTGTGACACAACGCAACCGAGCGAATCATCGCAACGTTGGAAAATGACTGCCGCTCCGTTCAGATCGCGGGTGGAATCAATTGGCACCGTGCCCAAACCCTCGGATTGGCTCGAACATGCTGGTTGAAATCGGTCGATTCCGGGCCTTCGCGAAACGCTCATCCCCAGCCAGCCAGCCGATTCAGCGAAAGCCGCATGGACGCATAAATTGGTTTTCACATGTAATGGTGGTAGCATTTTGTTCACGCCTCCCCTGCCGGTCTGAAAATTCACGACGTTTCTTTCTCGAGAGATTCCCCACATGGCCAAAAGAACCATCACACTCGGTACCGTTCCGATGGTGGAGACTGCATTTGCCTACAAAAACATTCCCGATCAGAACGAATCGCTGGAAGAAACCGTTCAACATTGGCTTGGCCAGACACTGGCTCGCGATGGATTCGACAATGCCACGATCAATGTCACTCAGTCAGAAGGCCTTTGCAAAGTCGAACTGGACGGGCCAGCGGACAGTGAAAACGAAGAATATGACACGCGATTGACCGGGATCGTGGCAATCGCCAGTAAGGCCTACAACGAACTGATTGTCAACCTGATTCAAAAACGAAAGATCTGGTGTACCGATAACGTCGACCGGCCGATGTGGGATCCGATGGGAACCAAGGACTGGCGATTCTTCATGACGTTAGGTGTCGGACTGGTCAATCATCGCAGTCTGCAGTTCTTTCATTACCCGCCGTCCCGATTGTTAAACCCGTTGCGCGATTCGATGATGGACCCGGTGACACTGCGTTGCCGGGATCTGCTGCGGGCCAACGGTGTCCCGGTCGATGAGACAAAGTTCTACGAAACCCGTATCAATTCAACTCCGATTGCCGCTCCGGATGATCAAGGGACGAATTCCTCCGTTGCTGCTGATCCAGTCACCGGCGGACTGATACCGATTGGGTACTTCCAGGATTTTGAAATCCAGATGATCCGGACGATGATCAAGCCCCACCCCAAGGTCAATGAGTACACGATCCCGATGACTGCATATGGACGTGATCCGATGCAGCAATTCGGTGGATTGTTTCTCGGTCCTGACCAGGCAATGGTGATCGAAGTGCTGCCGGGGCTGAAAACTCCAGTGCTGGGGTCCAATCATCCGTACCGTTTCTACGGTGCAGCTCAGACAACGAGAGTCAATCCTAAGCCGGGACAAGTCATCGGGTCAGGCCAGATGCTACCGGGAACTGATGTCATGAATACCTGTCGCGGTCTCCAGCAGGACGATCTCGCTGTGGTGCGCTGGCAGGTTCAAATGGCCGAAACCCCCGCTCTTGATCCTTGGGCCACCATCCGAAAAGCGAAAAAGTTCTGGCAAGCTCCGGAACAGCAGGAACTCGTCGACCGCCTGATCAAGAGACATGGGTCTCTGACGTATGACGACTATTCACCGACTTCAACGACGGTCAGCAGAGGTCTCGTCTTTGGTTTCCGATACGATTATGAGGGAAATCCGCAAGACCCATTCGGCCCGAATTCGAAGTGAGAATTGTGATTGCCGGTTGATTACGCTTAGACGCAATTGCTGGAGACCTTCGGTCGGGCGTTTCGACGGGGTCAGGAGCCCCGCGCCGAACAAGAAGCATATACCACGAGCCGGCGGAAACTGAAATCCGGAAGAATGGAAACGCAAAGACGCAGGCAAAAACATCAAAAATCAATTCCTCTGCGACCCTGCGTTTCTGCGTTATCTTCTTTTTCTGACGCTCGCTCAATGCGCGACCTGCAAATCTGGAAACGCAGAGGGCGCAGAGATCGCTGAGCAAAGGCTGGTGATGGTGACTGCTATATCCATTCGCCTCAGCGTTCTCTGCGTTTGTGAAGCAGCTTCATAAAAGCAAAGAAGCGGGGCAGAACAATGGAGGGCAGGATGATCGAAGAAATCAGAATCATGATTCTTCATCGTTCTGCCTCACATCGTTCTGCCAAAGTCTGGCTTTCATGAAAGTGAAGAGGAGCCAGGCATGCCGGAAATCGGCAACCTGAACGATGAAAATTGGCTTTATCGGGCGTCGGTTGGTAGTTTGGTAAGTAACCGGGAAGCAGGTCGATTGTCACTGGTGCTTCGAGCCCGCAGAGGAGACGTTCGGCCGGGGGTTTCGGCCGGGGCAGCAGACACGCGCCGAACAGCGCGCGTCGAACATCGTTTGATTAGAAGGACTTTGCGCCAGCCAGTGTGTTGAACCGGATCGGGACCCCATGATCGGCGAGGTATCGTTTGGTTTCGCCGATGGGATGAGTCCCGTAATGGAAGATGCTGGCGGCCAGTGCAGCACTTGCATGGCCTTCGGTCAGGATGGTGCGCAAGTGTTCTGGATTGCCGGCCCCGCCGCTGGCAACGACCGGGATATTGACGGCGTCGGCGACGGCTCGTGTCATCGGCAGGTCGTAACCATCTTTTGTTCCGTCCGCATCCATGGATGTCAGGACGATTTCACCGGCTCCCAGCCGCTCGACTTCTCGAGCCCACGCGACGGCTTCCAGGCCGGTCGAAACACGTCCACCATTGATATGGACTTCCCAGACTTCTTTGCCGTCGCGTTGAACGCGTTTGGGGTCGATGTTGACGACAATGCACTGGCTACCAAACTTCAAGGCCGCATCGCGCACAAACTGCGGGTTTTTCACGGCCGAAGAATTGATGGAGACCTTGTCGCAGCCAGCATTTAACAAAGAACGAATATCATCGATCGTACGGATGCCTCCACCGACGGTGAGAGGCATAAAGCAGACTTCGGATGTTCGCCGGACCACATCCAGCAGGATCGCCCGTTCTTCGTGGCTGGCGGTGATATCGAGAAAGACCAGTTCATCAGCCCCATCCTCTTCGTAGCGGGCAGCAACTTCCACAGGATCTCCTGCATCTTGCAGGTTCAGGAAATTGACACCTTTGACGACACGGCCACCGTGAACGTCGAGGCAGGGGATGATCCGTTTGGCAAGCATTTTGGGTCTTCGATCGGTCGGTGCTGATGTTTGGCTGAGAAAAATATCGCGAAGTCAGTCTAAATGAGAGGCTTTGGCGGTTTAGGGGGAGCTGCGAGCCAAAACTTCGTCTCGACACATTTTTGCCGAAACTCTAACATTTTTCGAGAGTCGGTCCGAGATTGTCAAAAATCGTTCCGATGAAGCACATCAGCGGCGGAGATCGAGGTCTCTCGTTCACATCCTCCGGATAGTCATGTTCGACAACAAGTCTCAACCAAGGATCGGTTGAAATGATCAACAACCACGTGCTGCCACGGATGGCGAGCAGTTGCGCGATTCTCGTAGTCGCATTGGCTCACTGCGGTTGTGCGTCGATGAAAAGCCCATCGGAATGGGCGACGGCCTGGAAGGCGAAACCGACGCCGAAAAACCCCAGTGATCGTGAAACGATCAACTATGTGGGATTCGGGAAGAAGAAAGATCCCAAGGCTCCCAACTCGGACGACTTGAAGTCAAAGATCGCCAGCGCTGGCAGAGAATCTCGCGATGCTGCGTTCGACAAGTATCTGCGCCAGGGAAATCTGGGGCTGACGGAAAACCGCCTGGAAGATGCCAAGCGTGACTACATGCGAGCACTCGAACTGCGGCCCGATCATCCGGATTGCCACCATCGCCTGGCCGTCATTGCCGACAAACAAGGGATGTTTGGTCAGGCAGATGACCACTACGAAGCGGCACTCAAGCTGCGACCGCGCGATCCGAACCTGCTGAGTGACATCGGCTATTCGTATTCACTGCGAGGCGATGATCGTCACGCAGAATCGACACTGAAGGAAGCATTGGCCGTTTCTCCGTCGCATACAGGGGCCATGTTCAACCTCGGAGCGATCTATGCCAAGCAGGGTCGCTACGAAGATGCGGTGGCGATGTTCCGTCGCGGTTGCCCGGAAGCTCAGGCCATGCAGAATGTCGCAAAGCTGTTCCCTCAGAATCCCGCGAACGGAGCCAATCCCGATTTTCCGATCGCTCGGAACACTCCATCGAATACGCCTCGACAAGACCCTTCCATCGACTTGCTCAATATGAATCCAGAGCAATTGAAGGCTGAGATGAATCGACGGAAACAAGAAGGAATCGACCGTCGCCGACAGCAGCAAATGGCAGAATTGCCACCTCGTCAGGAATGGATGACGGACGTCCAGCAACCGAATCAGCGCCAGATTCAGGATCCACGATCTGGGCAGCCAATCGTCCTCGGTCCTGGCGCGGGCGATCGCAACGGAACGGCCAATCTGTTCGACTATAGTATAGGCATCAACCGTGACGGTGTAGCACCGAATCAAAACAAGAATCCGATGAACGAACTTCCGACGGTGACACCCGGCGGAGCAAATTCAGGAATCGCCAACAATGGTTCTTTCAACAGCAACGGCGGGCAGCCGAACCCGTACGGTCAGGGGCAGCCCAACGGTCAGGCCGGAAATGGCTATCCCCTTGAACAACCTGGATCTCGCCCCAATATGGATGTCTGGGACGGTGCCACGCGCGATCCGAGAATTCAGCCTGCCGGTGGTCAAAACCAGGACCTGATCGGAAATGGTTCTCCAAACGCCTCTCGCAACGTTCCACCTGCCACGATTCATTATGGTCCCCCGACAAATCGTCAGATCCCTGGTGTGAATCTGCAGCCAAGTCTTCCCAATCTCTCTGAGCCTCAACGAGCACCCGAGATGCGGGGCGCGGACATGCGAGGAGCAGATCAAAGCGACAATCTCGCTGCCGCTCAGTTAGGGATGAATGTTGGAGGGTTGTTCCCTGCACTTCCGCCAGATGCAAACTCGGGACAAGGTAACGGGCAACGACAGCCCACGATGGATACTCGATTCGGCTCAGAATTTCCCGCGCCACCCCAGTTTCAGAATCCCGTCGAACAACCAGGTCGCGGATCATTTGGGGCAGGGGATCCGCGTCAGGGAAACTCGATGAATTCCTGGGGAAATTCGAATCCTCAACCCTCCCGATCCCCATCGCGGTATGCCAACTTTGAAGAAGGAAGTTCAATTACTCCAGCCTCACCGACAGCCGACTGGGGACAGAATCGCGTCACCCCGGCAGGAGGGGCAGCCCCCGCCAGCAATCCTCGGTTTGGCAACGAACCTGTTGAACGACTGCCGAATGACTCTCATTCGAGTTGGGCCGAGAAGCCCAACATGAATGGGACGGCTCCTTTTAATGGTCCCTGGCCAGCGAATGGTGGAAATGCCAACGGCAATTCGCCAAATTCCATTCCGATGTGGAATGGCGGACAGAACAGTCCACAGCCACGGTCGGCACCTGGTCAACCGAGCGACTATCCAGAGCAGTACCCATATTCACGCGGGCGATGAGCCACACGGCTTTGCGATCACTTGAAGAGGTCGCCGACTTTGTCGAGCAACTCACCCTGATAGACGGTGCTTTCACCAGCCCACGTGGTTCGCAACAGGTCCGCTGACATCAATGCGCCGAACAACAGGACGACGCCGGAAAGCATCAGACTGAGGAAGAAACCTGTCCCCCATTCGGCTTCCTGGGGAGCGGCGATCTTGGCAGCCCCGGCACCAAATCCAATGCGGCTGGCCCCTGCTTCAAAGCTTTCGTCGAACTCGTCGTCGTCAGTTTCAAACGCGTCCAGATCTTCGAGTTCATCGTCTTCACCGAGAACCTCGTCACTGACTTCCAGTTCGTCGTCTTCGAATTCATCCCCTTCGCCATCAGCGTCGAGGTCGAACATCGTCGCGTCGACGGGCTTCCGCCCTTTCTTGACGACGGTTGCCGAGGTCTGATCCGCGTCCTCTTCATCAAACATAATGACACTGGTTGAGGCCTGGTCGTCATCATCATCCGAAAGCAGCGGAATATCCATCGTGGCATCGAGATCATCATCGCTCAACAGCATTGGCGCTGTGGCGCCGAGATCATCGTGCGAATCGGAGTCCCGGGCGAGCAGCATGGGTGCCGTAGCATCCAGGTCACTCGCAGGCTTGCCGCGTCCTTTCAGATTCTTGCTGCTGCCCCCCTTCTTGCTGATGGACGAGGGACGCATTTTCAATCCGCTGTCTTCAGACAGTGTGATCGAGCTGTCTTCGCCGAGGGTCAGACCGCTGTCCCCTTCCAGCAGAATGCCACTGTCCGCTGGCTGGTAAAGTCCACCCCCCGTCAATCGAATCCCGCTATCGCCGATCAGCTTGATACCACTGTCACCACCCAGTTGGATCCCGCTATCGTCGCCCGGGAGTGTGATTCCAGGATCGTCATCGAACAAGGAACCCGAACCTTCGTCGTTTGATGACGACATCGGTAGCAGTGCCACGTCACTGTCGCTGGTTGATGCGGATTTCTTGCTGCGAGGTTGATCGATCAGTTTGACGTCGCTGTCGCTATCCTGCAGCGGCACGATTTTGACATCGCTGTCAGATTGAGCCAGCCGCACGTCACTGTCGGAATCGCTCATTCGGGGACGTGAGGGCTCAATCAGTTTGACGTCGCTGTCCGAGTCTGATGGCAGCGGACCAGGATTCACGAGTTTGACATCGCTATCGCTGTCCTGCTTTTCGTTCAGTACAGGAAGCTCACCGCTGCTGCCCGTCAGTCCACCTTTCAGTCCATCGTCGAGAACCAGCCGGACATCACTGTCGGACGTCGAACCGCGTCCTTTACGGATCACGGTTGCCTGGCGTCCCAGTTCGTCGTCTTCGTCATCGTCGAGAATTGCAACATCGGGGTCGGAATCAGGTTGACGTCGTCGTGCGAACTCTTCGACATCTTCCGCTTTGAACTTCCAGGTCCCGCGATCAGCAAAGCCACGGATATCGCCCTTCTCGCGCAGACGGATCAGTTCCTCCGTTTTCACCTTCAACAGTGCGGCGGCCTCTTCCAGACTCAAGTATTTCTTGCTGATGGCCATGTTGACCCGACTCCGCTCGATACTTCCTGCGCAATGTGGCGCAGACCATGCACTGATTCGCAAGACGAACCTGCGACTCCGCTATCTCCGACAATTCATCGACCGATTCCCCTCAGCAATTTGCGTACGACCCGCGATCAGCTGACAAACTTGAGGCAAAAGTCGTGACTGGCTGGCACGACCCCTACCGCTGGCGATGCCGTCCGCCGCATTTTCGCTGTAAGTGGGGCTGACGATACGATTGGAAATGTCGACGGCCAATTCTACGACGATAACTTCACGGCGGGCAAGGTAATTCCGTTGGAACGAATGCACGTTTCCCTGCGGCCGCGCAGTACGCAGCGCTGTTTCAAAGAAACCATACGAATCGATTGAAGCGATTATGCAGGTCAGTTCGATCGCGCGAAACGTACAGGCTTAACTTCGCTTGGAACCGAAATCTCGTCGAGGCGGCATGCCGGGCATGACGGTGACCGCTCGCCCGCGCAGACGGACGCCACGCAGCACTTCGATAATGTGCTCCGCAAATTCTGCAGCAACCTGAACGAAGCTGACGGTGGCCAGAATCCGAATTCCACCGATCACGGTCCGCGGAACTTCGGCTTCGTTGGCAATGCAACCGACAAAGTCACCCGGTGCGACGCCAGCATTTTCACCAATGTTGAACTTCAGCCAGATGCCCGTTTCATCAACCCGTGGAGCGGGACCGTCAAACTGTCGCGGAGCCGAATCACGCGGCTTTCCTGCTCGAGGCCGTTCCTCGAAACCAGAATCACGACGTGGTGGCGGACCGTCAAACGGCCGTTCGCGAGTCGGACGCCGCTGCTGACGCGGATCATCCTCGGGAATACGCTCGGGTGCACGGACACTTTCACCGGCGAGCAAGTGCATCAGTGCCGAGACGATTTCACCCGGAGCATGCCCGGCTTCGATCAGGTCTTCCAGCAACTTGTCCTGCCGCTTGAAATCGCCTCCTTGAATCGTGTTGTGCAACGATTCCACCAAGCGGTTCGCGTGCTTTTCCTCGAGTTCTTCCAACCGTGGAACCGAGATGCGCGTGATCTTGGCTTTGGTGAACCGGATGATCTGTTGAAGTCGACCATATTCGCGACCGCTGACCAGGCTGATGGCCTTACCACTCTTTCCGGCACGACCTGTTCGGCCGATGCGATGGACGTAGTCTTCAGCATCGTGGGGAAGCTCGTAATTGAAGACGATTTCAAGGTCGTCGACGTCGAGTCCTCGTGCCGCCACATCGGTCGCAACGAGCAATTCAATTTTGCGCTCGCGGAATCGCTTCATCACGCGTTCACGCATGACCTGAGTCATATCCCCGTGAAGCTTGTCGGCGGAATAACCACGAGCGACGAGCGCTTCGGTGAGTCCGTCCACCTGGATCTTGGTGAATCCGAAAATCAGACCGTAGCGAACGTCATACAAGTCTAGCAGGCGACACAGG